>CAYPXP010000060.1:0-5627 GCA_964414965.1 uncultured Pseudomonadota bacterium | reverse complement strand
AGAATAGATCAGCCGGTACAAAAAGGTTCGCTTTGATCTTGCACTTTTCAGGAGAGGTTAAGTCGAGTGGTCCTTTGACAAAAAATACATTATGTTCTTCAAGCCATGGTTCAATTTTTGCAAAAATTTTAGGAAACAGAATGATTTCAGCTACACCACTGATATCTTCAAGTTGAACAAAGGCCATGCGATCGCCTTTTTTTGTAAAAACAATACGATTTGATCGCATAAACCCGCAGCCAGTAAAAATTGGCTCTTTATTACCATGAGTCTGTTTGATAATGTGTGAAGCATCGCTAAACAGATGGTTCTGGGTGCTTTTAATAAGTGGTTGATAACTATCGAGTGGATGGGCGCTCAGGTAAAATCCAATAGTCTCCTTTTCATGTTGAAGTTTTTCTTTTTCAGACCATTCAGGTAATGGCTGAAAGGCATATGATTCTTGGGTGTTATCTTTTTTGGGTGCGTTAAAGAGTCCCATCTGTCCGGTCTCTTGCTCGCGTTTAATTGCAATTGCTCGATCCATAATAGCGGCGAGTTCTTCAAATTGTTGTGCTCGATTTCCTGGTAATGAATCAAAGGCTCCTGCATAAATAAGATTTTCAATTACCCGTTTATTTGAAGTTCGCAAATCGATGCGAGTACAAAAATCGAGGAGATCAGTAAAATGCCGTTTAGCTCGTTCTTGAATGATGTTTTCTAACGCTGCGAGTCCTACACTTTTGATGCCTTGTAACCCGAATAATAATTTTTTATCAACAACATTAAATTCGATTTCGGACTGATTAATATGAGGCGGTAGAATTTCTAAATTAAGATCTTTTGCCTCTTCTAAATAAAAAGACATTTTTTCAGCATTATCCATTTCTAATGAGATCAGACAGGCCATAAATTCAGGTAAATAATTTGCTTTAAGATATGCTGTTTGATAGGCAATTTTGGCATAAGCTGCTGAATGTGATTTATTAAAACCATAACCAGCAAAATAGGCCATCAAATCAAAAAGTTCACCAGATTTTTTTTCATCATAGTTGCGTTCTTTTGCGCGAGCTAAAAAGAGTTCACGTTGTTGAGTCATGACGTCAACTTTTTTCTTACCCATGGCACGGCGTAAAATGTCAGCTTCACCGAGTGAGTAGCCAGCAACAGTAGAAGCGATTTTCATAACCTGCTCTTGATAAACAATAACGCCATAGGTCTCTTCAAGAACGGGAGCAAGATCATCAAACAAGTAAACAATTTTTTGACGCCCATGTCGCCGTTCAATAAAGTCATCGACCATTCCTGAACCTAATGGTCCTGGTCGATAAAGGGCATTGACGGCGATAATGTCTTCAAATTTATCTGGTTGAAGGCGACGTAAAACATCTTTGAGGCCATCAGATTCTAGCTGAAAGACGCCTGATGTCTTTCCCTGGCATATTAACTCAAAAGCTTTTTCATCTTGCATAGGGATCTTGTCGATATCAATATCAATATTTTGTGTTCGTTTGATCAATTTAAGAATTCGATCAATCAACGTTAAGTTTTTTAATCCCAAAAAATCTATTTTTAAGAAACCAAGTTTTTCTAGTTCAGTCATTGCATATTGTGTTACTAATTCGTTGCTTTTGGGCGGAATATAAACTGGCAAGACCTCATCAATTGGTAGTGGAGAGATAACGATACCGGCCGCATGTTTGGAAGCATGGCGTGTTAATCCTTCTAACCGAAATGATAAGTCAAAGAGATGTGCGACCTTGGGATTGCTATTTTTAAGTTCAGCAAGTCGTGGTTCTTGAGCGAGTGCTTCTTCAAGGGTGATTTTTAATTGATCGGGAACTAAATCAGTAATTGCATTAGCATCTTCAAATGGTAATCCTAATGCACGAGCAACATCTTTGAGAACTCCTTTTGCGGCCATGGTGCCAAAGGTTATAATATTACAGACTTTATTGTGCCCATATTTATCACGACAATATTGAATGACCTTTTCACGTCCTTCAATGCAAAAGTCGATATCAATGTCAGGCATACTTACACGTTCAGGATTCAAAAAACGTTCGAACAGTAAGTTGTATTTTAAGGGATCGATATTGGTTATTTCTAATGTCCAAGCTACTAATGAGCCAGCGGCTGATCCACGACCAGGGCCGACAGGAATTTGGTTACGCTTTGACCATTGAATAAAATCACTGACAATTAAAAAATAGCCAATGAAGCCCATCTGTTTAATCAGATCGATCTCAAGTTGCAGTCGATGAGTATATTTTTCGTCATTGGCGGGGATGTGCCCTTGTGAAATAAGTTTTTCAAATCCTCTATGACAGAGCTCTTCAAAATAGCTTTCTTGCGTGTGGTCTGATGGAATGTCAAATGTAGGGAAAAGCAACTTGCCCATTTCAAAGTTAAAATTGCATTGATCAACAATTTTTTGCGTATTCCATAAAATTTCTTCATGGCCTTTAAACGCTTGAAGCATTTCATCAATCGAGCGAACCCAAGGCTTACAAGAACCAAAAGTCATACGATCTTCTTCATCTATCTTATGATGCGTTTGAATACAGAGCATGGTCTCATGAGCATCACGATAATCAGGGGTTAGGTAATGTGCATCAGTAGTTGCAATGATATTGAGATTGTATTGTGGTGCAACTTCATACATAAAATTATTGACAATGATCTGTTCTTCTTGATCTTCTGGTTGCACTTCTAAGAAGAAACGATCTTGTCCAAAAACATCAATAAACCACTCAATCTGTTTTCTTGCTTCATCGAATTGATTTTTAATAATCAATTGAGGGATATGACCACCTAAGCAGGCGGTAGTTGCAATAAGGCCATCAGCATGTTTTTTTAGAATATTGTAATCGATGCGTGGCTTGAAATAAAAACCTTCATTAAATGAATATGAAATCAATTTACATAAATTTTTATAACCAATTTCATTCTGGACGAGTAGTAGTTGATGATAATATTTGTTGTTTACATCTTTAATTGAAGCATCTTCAGTAAAGTAGGTCTCAATGCCTAAAATTGGCTTGATGCCAGCTTTTTTGCAAAGTTCAAAAAATTTTACCGCACCAAAGATATTGCCATGATCAGTGATAGCAACTGAAGTCATGCCACAGTCTTTGATACGTTTAATTAATTGGTCCAGCTTAATGGCGCCATCTAATAACGAAAACTCAGTATGGAGATGAAGATGTGTAAATTGTTTTTCTGCCATAATATATTAGTATAACGGAACGTAAAACATGTGACTATAATGAGTTTTCTTAGATTGAGTTTACGCCAAATAAGGGTAAGAGAAAAATCTTGAGTTTGTATCTCTCTTGTGTTAAAAGTTATATGAAACTCATCTAAGGGAGAATAGAATGAACAAGTCATTCCCAATAATATTTTTAGTTTTTTCTGTTATGGCGCAAGATTATCGTATTGAAACAGATAGTCTTGGCGAAGTTAAAGTGCCCACAAATAAGTATTATGGTGCTCAGACGGCACGGGCATTAGAAAATTTCAAAATTGGCGTGGAAAAGTTTCCACCCATCTTTATTCGTGCATTAGGAATGATCAAAAAAGCTGCTGCAGTTGCATATGAGCGTCATGGTGATTTTACACCCGAGCTTTCTCAGGCTATTCAAAAAGCTGCTGATGAAATTATCAATGGTTCATTGGCTGATCATTTTCCATTGGTTATTTGGCAAGCGGCTGGCACGCAAACCAATATGAATGTTAATGAAGTTATTTCAAATCGCGCGATTGAATTGTTAGGTGGTAAATTGGGTTCTAAAAATCCGGTTCATCCTAATGATCATGTTAATAAAGGTCAATCGACTAATGATGTTATTCCGGCTGCAGCAAATATTGCGGTTGTTGAATTGGTAACTCATGAACTCTTGCCAGCATTACATCATCTAAAAAAAGCTTTTATGGAGAAATCAAAGGAATATCAAAACGTTATTAAGTTAGGGCGAACTCATCTACAAGATGCGATTCCCATGAGCTTAGGACAAGAATTTGCCTGTTATGCTTCTCAATTTGATCATGGCATTAGGCAGTTAGAGCGCGCTCTGGATCATTGCTATGAATTGCCACTTGGTGGCACGGCAATTGGCACCGGCTTAAATGCTTTTGTCGGATTTGATGAGATTGTAATAGGTGAAATTAACCGTATGACACAATTGCCATTCAAAATTTCACCAAATAAATTTGAAGCGATTGCTGCTCATGATGCTTTAGTTGAGTTATCAGGAGCATTAAAAGTTATTGCGGTTTCATTTGCCAAGATTGTTAATGATTTTCGTCTGTTAGCCAGTGGCCCTCGTGGTGCTATTGGTGAAATTTTATTGCCAAAAAATGAGCCAGGAAGTTCGATCATGCCGGGCAAAGTCAATCCATCACAAGCTGATGCTTCAACAATGGTCTGTGCGCAGATAGTTGGCAATGATGTGACGATTTCGTGGCTTGGTGCGTGGGGTCATTTTCAATTAAATGTGTGTGGCCCATTAATGGCATTTGGAACATTGCAATCAGTTCAACTATTAGCTGACATGACCCGTTCATTTGCTGATAAAGCGGTGATTGGCTTGGAGCCCAACTATGACCGTATCAAAATGCATGTATCTAATTCGTTAATGTTAGTGACTGCATTAACGCCGCTCATAGGTTATGATAAAGCCGGTAAAGCTGCGCTTAAAGCATGGCGTGAAAACAAAACATTGCGTGAAGCGATTGTTGAACTTGGTTACATGACCGGTGAAGAATTTGATGCTTCAGTTAAACCAGAGACCATGATTTATCCAAAGCCATAATTACGTTACTTCGAAAATAAGAATTTAAGGCAGGGATTCTTGAGAAATTAATCAAAATGAAGTGGGGAAAAGAAGTAATTTACCACCGACAGGGTCGGTGGTTCTGTCATTTCTTGAATCTGAGTTTTATCAGAGGAATCCTTTTCCATCTTCTTCGACAACATTAACAATAGACTCCTTCTGAATTATCCTTTGAGCGAGGATTCCAGAAGAAGTCTATTAAAAAGTTTTATTGGCAAGAGATGGTGGCCGAAATTTTCTCTTAATTGTTGGCAATTAGGGAAGGAATGTCTACTTCAATTTTTTCGACAACTCTATTATCTACTTTTCTGATAAGAGCTAACGGACCTTCGTAAGCACCTTTAATCGCAACAGTAGTTTTATCTTTAAGTCTTCCTATTGCCTTATCCAAAACAGCCTCTCTGGTGCCTGTTTCGTTCGAATAAACAACGTTCTTTTTATATGGATCAATGCTAAGATAATTTTCTTCAAGTTTATCGCCAACGGTCAAATTATTTTCAGGATCTTTGAGAATAGTATAGAAAGTGGAAATTGGTTTTTTAGATTTTGGTACAAGCTTGATTGCGCTGATTTTGTTATCCTGAGCGCGTACAATAGTTACTTTTCCTTCATACCCAATTTCTTGTGCCTTTTTGATACAGAATGGTTCCACCTTATCATGCTTTTCAGAAGGACCAAACGTCCCTAAAAATCTATCACCATCTAAAAGTGTATGAACATCTTCCGTTGTTATTTTACTATTAACTTTTTTGCCTTCTATTGTTCCTTTAATACAGAAATAATCTTTACGTGGTAATGTTTTTCCAGTTTCTA
>CAYPXP010000059.1:0-5649 GCA_964414965.1 uncultured Pseudomonadota bacterium | reverse complement strand
GCATGTCGCAGTTTTCCTCTTCCAAATATCTGATTGCTTTTCCGGGATCATCCCCCGGCTGTAAAGTTTGTAAAGGAAATAAACCCCCGAGTGTCGTAATTGGAAGCCGGATCGGACTTAAAATCCGAGGGGCGCAAGCCCGTATGGGTTCAAATCCCATCTTGGGGACTAAGCGTTTGATCAATGATGTTTGAAATTATATCAAGAAATTGTTGAGAAGATTTTTCTGTAAATCTCTTCTGTTTAGAAGAGTCAATAATGCATAAGGAAATATTTTTTTCTAAACACGCTTGAAATTTTCTATCATCATTGTTTTGGATTTGTTGCAATTTTGTTTGTCCATAAATTGGTTCATAATGAAATATTCCATTTAATTCAAAAGCAAGATGCAGTAATGGAATGTAAATATCAAGTTCAGAATTGATTGTTTCTTTATCACAATATAAAATTAAAAGTTGTGGATAAAGATTTGTTAATTCTTTTTCTAACCATATTTCTAATTTAGATCTTTTATTGCCAGAGATCTTATGTGTATTGTTATATGTGGCAGCACAAGAACGAGAGCAAAAATTATTAGGAGTTTTATTTATTTGACTAATACGTTTTTTGAATTCTTTTTTACAATTTAAGCAATTCACATTTATAGGTGGAAAATAATTAATTAAAAACCCTGCTTCAAGTAGCGCTTTGTTCCAAGAACCAAAAAAATCTTGAAATGTTTTGCTGCTAATTTTCAATTCACGTATGGTTCTGCTATTAGGAATTATATTTTTTTCTTTATAATAATTTTGAAGAATGCTTATTAGTTTTTCTTTTGTATATTTTTTCATAATATTTTAACTAATACGGGTATATTAATAGGTTTTTCCATTCTCTTTTGCGCTACTAAAAAATTCTAACCCGCCCGTGACGCAACTGGTAAGCGTTCCCCGCTCATAACGGGGCAGTTGGGGGTTCGAGTCCCTCCGGGCGGACTAAGCTAATAGGTACCTAGGATAACCTATTAGTTGAAAAGTCACTTCTAGCTTAATGGGAGAGCGGCGGTATAGCCCGCAGATTCTGGTTCGAATCCCCTAATGTGACCAAATAAATTAAAGCGCGGGAATTACAACATCTCGCGCTTTTTTTTTACGCGCGCGATTCTAATATGAAGTAAAGGAGAAACCATGACAAAATTCAAAGTGGGCGATGTTGTTACTTATAATGGTGACGTAACAAAATTTGTTATAATGGAAATTGTTTTTGGTAAAAAAGAAGTACGAGGAAATTGGATTTATGGAAATGTAGTACCTATAATAGATAGTTATGTTGTTCTAGATCCAATTAATAATAAAAATTATTGTTTTCCTATTTCAACTGAAGATTGTTATTATATTTCTTCTCCAACTACTTACTCTGCCACAATTAAACAAAACCTACCAACAAGCTGTCCAAGGTGTAAAGAAGAACTAATAGAAAAATTTTCCGAATATACTAACTCAACAATTCTCAAATGCCCCAAATGCAATTGGTGCTAAGGAGAAACCATGACGGTAAAAGAACTGTTGGAATTTCTAAAAAAACAACCAGAAGAAGCAAAGGTTATTGTTATAGGATATAAAGAAAACACGTATATCAATGAAGATGTTACTGATATGTATTACAGCTGGAGTGACAAGGTAGTACTAAAAATTTTTAAAGAGGGTAAATGAAAAACCTACGCAAAATCACTGTAAGAGAAGACCAAAGGATTGGTAACGGATGCTATTCTACCGTCTTTAAAATCAGCGAAAGTTTAATCGTTAAAGCCTTTGGTTATAATAATAATTATAGTTTCTCTGAACTTTTAGCCGCCGACGAAATCCATGGAAGCAAAGTTTATAATAATGCCCTGCCAGTTCTTGAAGAAGTTATTGTTGTCCTGCCAAATGGCCAAGAGACCGTAGGTCTCGTTAAAACCTATATCCCTTTCCCCTTAACATATGATGAGTTTTATGCCGCTAGAGATAAAGGTTTAATAGAAATATTTTGGGATAATCATATTAATAACTTTCGCAAAGATGAAGATGGAAAAATTTGGCTGATAGATACGCAAGTGGACCCAATCAGTATTACCTAATGAGGAAACAAAATGTTAACAATTGCTTTTTGCGTTACCATAATTTTAATAATAATTTTTTTAGTTACCTTCATCATTGGTCTTAATGAATCAGCAAATAAGTCTACCTTGGTATTTGTTTTTTGTCTTATCCTATCCTTGGCTTTTGTTGCAACCTCTATCGGACTTTATCTCTAAGGAGAAAAATTAAATGGAAGATTGCTCGCACGAAACTACAACCATTCATAATGTCGGCTTCGATATATATTCTACAGAAGAAGGGGATGTGGTAGAAGAAAATCAATACCTGGAAAAATGTACCATCTGCGGTATGGAAAGATTCATTCTTGATTGTACCCATCTAAGCGGAAAAGAAAGTGAACCGTTTAAAGGAAAATGGAATAGGCCAGGTAGAGCAAGGATGTAAATAAAACAATGTATGCAAACCTCATAACATTTACTTGTATGACTGTAATAGTAGTGTTATTTGGGATTGGTGCAATTTTCTTCTCTACTCAAGAAGATGATAAACAAACTGCCGCAGCTAAAATATGTTCTCCCTTTGCTTATGATCTCTGTACAGATGACTATATCATTTGTAAATCCATAAACACTTTGGGATACGAAATAAAACTGTGGCCAAACAAAAAGTAAAATATGCTGAAAAAAATTTACGAACGAATAATGACAACCTTTGCAATATTTTGTTTGTTCGCTTTTTATCTTATGGAAACAAAAGCTGAGAAGAAAATTAAACCATATACAAAAAAAGAAATTGAAGCGCAAAAAGAAATTATAAAAAGCCCATATAAACAAAAGGAGAATCAAAATGAAAATGTTTATGGTCAGCGCTAAATGGGAAAATGAATCCTTTGTCCCTTGTGTTGATGAAGTGGAAATTGTCACCAACTATAATGACTTTTTCTGTGATGTGAAAACAAAAGATAATGTTGTCTTCGAATTCGTAGAAAAAAATAGACTCTTCCCAACAATGGAAGATGCTGCCGCTGCCATTAACCATCTGCTATAAACCAAAGGTTTTCTGAAACCTATGCCCTTGGATGACCATATCCCTGAAACCCATATAAGCAAAGCGAGGAGGGTCTAAATTTTCTGAGTTTTCCAGACCCTCCAAAAAGGGACCCCAGGGGGGGTCATATTCAAAAAGCGTTTTTTGCCAAAATGGTGTACCAATTCCAAAAAGGCCCTGCCCCTAAAATAGTTTTCAAAAATTTTTTTCTCAAAGGTGCGTACAAACAAAAGGAGCTAACAATGAAAACATTTTTTGAAATTGAAAACTTAGAGCCCATACCCGCAAATGCAAACCCATTTCACCATGATCTATTTAACATGGGGCAACGGCTTGGGGACAATGTATACGCAATGTTTGGAAATCACGACACGGAAGAAATGAAATACCTTATTCTTATTGATGTGACTACTGGCGAAAGAGTGAAGTTCGTCTTTAACAACATCAAAAAATAAAAGGAAATAAGCAATGGAACCAAAATTCAAAATTGGGGACAAAGTATATTCAACTGTATCCAAAAATGAGTATACTATTGTTGAAGTTATTTTAGGTAGAAAAGAAATTTTTGGTTGTTGGCTTTCTGAAAGAAACCCAGTAATGGTAGAGAACGGATACGTTTTACAAATAGCAAACAAAACATTATCATGGGCTTCAATAGGATTTCAAGATAGTTTTGTTTTAATTGTTTCAGAAAAAGAAAATTGTCCTAGGTGTGGAATGGAATTGTTCGATAAGGTTAGTGAGTACACGGGAGAAATGGTAAAGAAGTGTAAGTGCGGTTGGTGTTAAAAGGAGAAACAAAAATGTCCAGAATGAAATACATCATGCTAGAACATGGACCTGTCATTTTTTCTGAGGCTTATGTCCATTCAGAAATGGCACAAGGAAGAAGAGTTCTGTCTGCCGGGTTTGTTAATATAAACGAAGAAGGAAAGTTTTATGCTTATGGAGAGTCTATAAGTTTGGATATCAAGTCTGACCCAAGAGACTCAGATCTGATTAATAAAGAGTTTCATAGCGAATGGTAAAGGTGTTAAGATATAAACCAAAACCCCAATTTTGTTTTTCAAAAAACATTTTCCAAAAGGACGTATTAATGAAATTTAAAAAAGGTGATAAGGTAAGGATTGTTGAGCGTGGACTTTGCGTACAGGAAAAAAATGGCGGAATAGGTATGGTTGGGGTGATAAAAGAAATAGACAAGGGTTTATTTGGTGTAGATAGCAATGAATACACAAACAAGAATCGCGGGATTCAAGATTTGTGGTGGTTTTATGAAAAGGCATTGAAGTTAGTGGACGGGGAACCTTTGGCTCAAGCGTCCCAGTTTCAAAACAACACAGTATGTGTACGTTGTGGAGGGGAGTTGATAGATAAACAGAGTTATGCTCTTAATGAAATAATTAAGAAGTGTAAAGAATGCGGTTGGTGTTAGGTCATAAGGTTCTGGTGAGCTTACGACCGTTGGTCGTCGGCTTAACATGACTCATGTGGCTTAACATGGCTCATATGATTTCCAATCTCTGAAAATAGTTTTCAAAATTTTTTTTCTGAAAGGGGCGTAGTAAAATGCAGAATGATGAAGGTATTCTTTTGTGGTTTATTACGTTTGCGGTTGTTTGTTTATGTTATTATACAATGATTTAGTAGGAAACAATGTTTAAATCTGGAGACATTGTAAAGAATTGAACGAGCAATGGGACAAGCAAAGGAGTAGTTATGAAAAACCTATGGGTCGTGTGGGTTGAGCAAGATGAGAACGGCAACAATATTCGTCAGAAAATTAGTGTGTCGGAGGCTATCGCACGTCAACACAACTCAGCAAGAGAGAGAGGTTTTGAATATTTTTACGAGAAGCTTGCACTAGATGATTTTCTAATGGTACATTGGGCCAGTCTAGTGTATGAGTGATAGTCATAAGGTTCTGGTGTGCTTACGACCTTTGGTCGTCGGCACACATGATTCATATGATAAGGAGTAAAAGATGTCTTGGGCACAAAAGCAAATCAACCATGTAGAGTATTCGGAAAAAGTCCGGCGCATGAGTATGGCAGAGTTGCTATACACAATCAAAGATTGTAAAGCAGCACTTGCCGCTATGCCGGACGGATACAAGTCAGGATATTACGCGGACGAGATTAATTATTGTACGTCTGAAATTTTTAGGAGAAAAAGTATAAAGGAGTAGGAAGATGTTTAAACCTGGGGATAGGGTAAAGATTATTAAAAAGGATGATTCAAATCAAGGTAATTGCTGGGATGATGAAATGGACAGTTATGTTGGAAGTGTAGAAGAAATATTTTTTGTAAGAGGTAGTAGAGTTCGTAATTGGTATGGTGTATTTATTAAATGTGAAAATGGCCCAAGTCAAATGGTCAATGGTAAATATGAAGTTGGTTGGTGGTTCCCAGAAAATTGTTTAGAGATTACTAATCAGGAAGAGGAGCCAAAGTTTTGTATAAGTACAGAATGTTGTCCAAAGTGTAATGTAGGGTTGGTAGAGAAATACAGTGAGTATGCTGGCGAGACTATTAAAAAGTG
>CAYPXP010000058.1:0-5685 GCA_964414965.1 uncultured Pseudomonadota bacterium | reverse complement strand
TTTTTACTTTTCCCACTTGATTTGAGCTAAAATGGTCAAAACAACAATAATCCAAAATGGGCGAATCCATTCACTTATAATTGCATCTAAACGTGAAAAATCGGCTAAAGTTCCAGTAAAATACAGATAAACACCATATATAAGAACAGCAATAACTATCAAAATAAAAAGCCATTTTTCAAGCTCGCGTGAAAATCTAATAGCACAAGCACGCAATATAAGAATAATAAAATTAAAGGCAACACATAACATAGCAATAAGTAAAATCAAATCTACAATACCATCAACTTGATATGTAGTAGAAGTTGATTCCAGGCGAGCCCATACTATTATCGTAACACTTAGGCCTAATAAAAAGAGTATCAATTTACTCATCGGATATTTTTGCGTTGAAATTTTTTCTATAATCCAAAATGTCCCTAGAACACTAATTGATAAGATAGATAAGAGTTCCCAAAAAAATGAATTGAAAAAAGCAAAAGGCATCATAATATGCTCCTTTTTTTTCAAGATTAAACGTCATTTTTATACTATAACAAAAAAAAACTGTTGCAACAGAGTTTATAATGAGTACACTAAATGTCATCCCATAAAATTTATATAAGTGAGGTCTAAAGTGGTTAGCATTAATCAAGTTTTAGATACTTTTTTAAAAGAACAAACTGATTGGAAACGTTATCTTATGGCCAATTGGAATACCATTCTTGGACCAATTGCAAACCATGCGCGCATAGAAAAAATCGAAGATAACACACTTATTATTGGCGTAACTGATTCAGCCTGGATGCAAGAACTTTACCTCCTATCACATGTTTTACTATGCAAAATTAATCAATCACTCGAGCAACCATACCTAAAAAAAATTAGATTTAAATGTTCAACAAAAAAATTTTTCAAGCAACCAGCCCTCTCAACAAAAAAAGAGTATCAACTACCCAGACATACGTTAAATTTCAAAGAACAACGGGCCTTAAAAGCCATAAATGATCAAGAATTGAGCACTGTTCTCGAAGAATTTCTTATGCGTTGTTATGAGGTAAAACATTTATGAAACATCTTTGTTTAGTAGCAGCAAAGTCAGGGGGACATATTCTACCCTGTTTAACATTAGCACAACAATATCAACCAGATTATACAACGTTTATTGCATCACAAAGCACATTAGATCGCACGATAACCAAACAACCATTTATTAATAAAAACATTTATCTGAGCCTCATAAACGTTCCTTACAAAAAACCATATCTTTTGCCTATATTCCTTGGACAACTGTTTTATAGTTGGCTTAAAATGCTCCATTATTTTATAGCCAATCGCCCTGAAAAGATCGTTTCAACCGGAAGTTATGTTGCTATTCCTGTTGTTTTTGCCGGCTTTTTATTACGTATACCGATCGAACTTTGGGAGCTCAATGTTGTGCCTGGCAAAACAATAAAATGGTTAACGCCATTTGCAACAACCATAAAAATTTGCTTTAAAGAGACCGTCAATTATTTAAAAAATAATAAATGCGAACTTGCCTCATATCCTCTCTTATATACCGATAACGACAAAACATCTCAAGAAAAAGCACTCAATACATTAAATTTTGATCCAAAAAAAATAACGCTCTTTATCTTAGGCGGTTCACAAGGATCACAAGAACTCAATAGCCATGTATCATCCTTACTTGTTCAACAACCAATGTTAACTAACAAAATTCAAATTATACATCAAACAGGTTCAGACAATCTCGAAATCATGGAAAAATTTTATGCAACTCATCATATTTCAGCTCATGTATTTGGTTACAAATCTTATCTCGCTCCCTTTTATAATGCCGCTGACCTGGTCATCTCACGCGCCGGAGCAGGAGCATTAGCCGAATTATCTTTTTTCGAAAAAAAGACTGTTTTAATACCTTTGATTATTAAAGAAAACAATCACCAATACTATAATGCTTTAGCAAAATCTCAAGAATCACCGAACACTTTTCACACGCTCACTATGCAAGATGATAACTTTTATACAAAAACAATAAAATTAATAACAGATATAGTACGTTTTAAATCACTCTAAACTTTAAACAAAAATTTCTATTGCTCGATTCGAATTTTTACCAACCTCTTCTCCGGTCTTCCAATTGATATACATAGGCTTTAAAGAAGGGGCATATTTAAACTGAGATGCACTTTTGTCAATCTGACGATAAAGAGACAACCAAATTGGAAAAACAGTCGGTATAGGGTAAATATTTTTACCTAACGGTGAATGGTCATCTCGCCCAATGTAAATAGCGGTGGTGTAACGTTTTGTTGAACCGACAAACCAACAATTACGTGAATCGTTAGTCGTTCCTGTTTTAGCTATAACTTCTGGATTAAAGTCTTTCTCATTAACGCGCAACAAATATCTTTTCATCCCAATACTGAGAACTTTTGCTACTTTACCAGCTACCGCCGGATCCAGAACTGCTTCTTGAATCACATCGTAACGATAAATCTTTGAACCCCATTCATTTTTGATCCACTTAATCATATAAGGTTCTACATAAACCCCATCATGCGCAAAAACATTAAATGCGGCCGTCGCTTCTTTAAGAGAAACATCAACACAACCAAGTGCTAATGAAGGGTACTGAGACATTTCACTCACAATATGCATTTTACGGGCAAGATTAACTACTGCCGCAGCTCCAACCCGCAAAAATGTCTTAATCGTTATAATATTGTTAGAAATTGATAATGCTCGAGCCAATGTCATCGGACCATTAAACGTTCTCGTTGTATTTTGAGGCGTCCATACATTCCCACCAAACATAAATTCTACGGGCTCATCAAGTTCAACTTCCGCAAATGAACGCCCTTGTTGCATCGCTACGGCATAGACAATTGGTTTAAAAATTGAACCCAATTGCCTCTTTGCTTGCAATGCGCGGTTCCATTGTGAGGCCTGAAAATCACAACCCCCTATCAACGCCTTGATCTCTCCGGTATCAACCGCAATCGTCATCAATGCTCCGTCTATCGTCTTACCTAATGATTGTTTGAGTGTATTAAATTGTTCTAGAAAAGCTTTTTCAGCTTCTTGTTGTATTCGTTTATTTAATGTCGTTTGAATTTGAAAGCCGCCAGTATACAAAGCGTGTTTGCCTAGCTGTTCTTCCAACAATTGCCGTATAGATTCTTTTAAATGTGGCGCAAGGGATATTTTGTCTATCCGTTCGGCAATTTGTAACGGCTCTTGCTTCGCATGTTCATATTCTATCGTCGTAATATACCCAATATCATGCATAATACGCAAAACAACATCACGTCTCTTTTTTGTAATATGAGGATTGACCAAAGGACAATAACGAGCCGGATATTTTACAATTGATGCTAACGTTGCTCCTTGCGCAATAGTTAATTTTTCTGCTGTTGTAGCCCAAAATCGCTGCGCAGCCGCCTCAATGCCATAAATGCCACAGCCAAAACAGACATGATTCAAATACGTTTCTAAAATCTGTTCTTTGGTAAATTGACGCTCAACTAATAAGGAAAAAAACTGTTCCTTAATTTTTCGTTTAAAGGTTTTTTTACAATCAAAAAAAAGTAATTTTACCAATTGTTGCGTAATAGTACTGGCACCTTGCACAATACGACGATGGGAAAGATTAACTAAAATAGAACGAATTATTGAACGCCATGAAATACCCCCATGATTAAAAAAATCACGATCTTCTGCTGCTATAAAGGCCAGTTGCACATGAAGTGGAATTTGTATCAAACTAATAGGATCTCTTCGGTCAAGCTCAAAACGGCTCCACTCATGACCTTCATCATCAAGCAGGATAGAGGGCTTACCAGGGTTGTAATTGGTCAAAACAGAGAAATCGACCAATCTATTATGCGCTACAAAAGAAAGAACCCCTAAACTCAATGAACCTAAAAAAATAAAAATAAACAGAAATGCTTTTAACAAAATATTCATAACAAAAGTGTACAACAAAAAAGCAGCCTTTCAAATCATGAAAGGCTGCTTAAACATCATAATAAGATAGATTTATTTTGCTAAACCTAATTTTCTAGGAACATATTTTACTATATTACGAATACGTTCTGATTTTTTATAAGCTACCCAACTAGTCAGCGAACCACCAACTGCAGCTGCTGTCCAACCACGATGGCTGTTACAAATTTCATAAAAACTCTTTGCATTTGAAGACACAACCCCTGGCACACCTTTAACCTGGGTAACCACCCAATTACTACAATCTGCTAATCTTGATGCGTTAACAGAAACAGTTCCTGCTACTAATAAATATAATGCTATCTTTTTCATATTCTTCCTTATATTTGTGTTTTATCTATTATTCAAATCTTTAACAACGCAATCAGGGACAGAGATCCCTTACGTTTTAAACTGGTATTAAATTACGGCAACCACCAAAATTGTCAACTCATGCCTTTTTATTGTACATTCATTATATGGTTAATAAAGCTATAAAAATAAATTTTTGTATAAATATCTTTTCGTACGTCACACTTGCGATTTTTACCTTCTTTATCGATATCGCCAGTTTCTCTTATATGCACAAACCATTTATTCAATTACTCTTTTGCTACTATCTCGTTTTATTAACCAAGAAACGATCATCTTTACTCATCTTTTTTACTCTTGTTCTATTAGCAGCTGAATCAATCATTTTCTTTGGCCAAGTAGAATATTATCTATTCTTCGCCTTACTGGGATATATAAGCACCAATTTATTTAAAGAACTTATACATGTTCCAATTATTGTGCCACTTATAACGCTCAACTTAACGCTACTCGTTCAAAAACTATTTTCAATTGCTTATTTGCATCATCCTTACAATGACTTTATCTATACAGTTGGACATTTTAGCATAAATACGCTATTATTATTGGTATATTGGATCTTTGAAAATAATGGTAAATAGGGTAATCGCTCATAGCAATATGAGAGGAAAGTCCGGACTCTAAACGAATAAGGTGCCATGCAAAAAATCACGCATGGAAAGCGTAAGCTTATGGAAAGTGCCACAGAAAAGAACCGCCTTATCCCAAAAAGATACGGTAAGGGTGAAAATGTGCGGTAAGAGCGCACGGTTGATATTCAGTAATGATATTAAGGGGCAAACCCCACCTAGAGCAAGACAAAATAGGTGCAGACGGTAATTCGTTCCGGTTATGATGCACGGGTATGTCGCTCAGATATATGGTTACCATTTATACGTTACGTATAAATACAAAATCCGGCTTATTATTTACCATTTTTTTCTCTAAGATAATTGAAAACTTCATGAATATAAAAGAAAAAATTTATTCTCTGTCTCTTTTATGGCTTATCCCATTTATACTTTTTATTATTGGCTATTCAATCGCACATCATTTTTTTACGGTCAAAAAAATTGCGGTACCACATTTAGTAGGATTGCCGATCGCTCAAGGAATAAAAAAACTGTCAGATCACCAATTAAATATTCGTATTATAGCGGAAAAAGAGGACAGCGATTTACCAGCCGGTACGATTATTAGTCAAAAACCGATCGCCAATAATTTCGTCAAAACACAACATGCAATCTTTGTTGCTATTTCGCGAAAACCAGATGCTAAACAAATGCCCCTTTTTATAAACAAAAAAGCAGATCAAGTAAAAAAAGAACTCGATAATCTTCATGTTGTTTATAAAATATATCAACT
>CAYPXP010000057.1:0-5747 GCA_964414965.1 uncultured Pseudomonadota bacterium | reverse complement strand
TTAATATTAGATTTTGTTTGTAAAAATAGGGTAACAGACGATAAAAAAAATACAATGGGGTTACAAATGTGAATGTAAGTGTGAACGAAAAAATTCTTAATCATCAGACTATAAACAATTGGGAAGTAAAACTGAACAATAAGATTCCCTGATTTTACTGTTTAATCTTTATAAAACTTCGTATAAACCGATTTGTACTTCATATTAATTTCATGGTAAACCTAAATAAAACTGAAAGTGCCATGAATATGATTACCGGTACATATCCCAAAATTAAAAAAAAATACGCACATAAAATCAATCAACTTGAAGAAGAGCAAAAAAAAATTAAAAAAACATTTAAATTACGAGAGAGTAAAAAAAATTATTCAACTGAATACGCTTCAATTAACCTTCCTTTTGATGAATCCTTATTACATGAAGTTAAACGAATTATTGCAGAAAAGCGAAAACTCTCAATTGATAGTCTTGTTGTTATAGGCATCGGCGGCTCTAACCTGGGTACCATTGCTATCCATCAATCCATTAATGGTCTTCTATATAATGAACAAAAACCTCCAATCAAGCTCTATTTTGCAGATTCGGTCGATCCGACCTATACAGCTCAACTCATAACAACACTTGAAGAACAATTTCAACGCGAAAAAAATATTCTTCTTAATATTGTTACCAAATCTGGTTCTACAACTGAAACTATTGCAAATGCGCAAGTCTTTATAGAAGCGCTTAAAGAATATACTTCTCATTACCAAGACTATATTGTCATTACGACTGACAAAAATTCACCACTCGACTTATGGGCACAAAAAGAAAAAATTGCTACGCTTCATATTCCTAAAAACGTTGGCGGACGTTATTCAGTCTTTAGCTCTGTCGGCCTTTTTCCATTGGGCATGATCGGTATTGATATTGATCAATTACAAACAGGAGCTCAAGCTGCAGTCAAAGAGAGTCTCACCACGACAGATAACCTTGCCTTTCAGAGTGCTCTAGCTATATATCAAGCTTATGAAGAAAAACTCCACATTCATGATCTCTTTATTTTTGCTCAAGAACTTGAAGGCGTTGGCAAATGGTACCGGCAACTTTCTGGTGAAAGTTTAGGCAAAGAACTCCTGGACAACCCTAAAAAACAATGTTCCTTAACTCCTACCATTTCAATTGGTAGCGCAGACTTACATTCAGTCACCCAATTATATTTAGGTGGATTACCGCCAACCTTCACTACCTTTATCTCAATAGAACAGTGGCGCAACTTAGTAACTTTACCAATAAATGGTTCACTTTCTATGATAAATCCAGCAATTCAAAATAAAAGCCTTAATGAAATCATGAATGCCATTGCGCAAGGAACCATGACTGCTTATAAAAAACAAAAAAAAGTTTTTGGCAGTTGTATCATTCCCGAAATTTCTGCTTATTATATAGGCAATTTATTACAAACATTCATGATTCAAATGATGTATTTAGGAAACCTTTTTAATGTTAATCCATTCAATCAACCCCATGTTGAATTGTATAAAAAAGAGATAAAAAGGATCTTAACTCATGCGTGAATGTACAATCATTATCTTTGGTGCCTCAGGAAATTTAAGCAAACGTAAAATTTTCCCAGCGCTTTATCAATTAATAAAAAAAAAGCAGCTCAACAAATTACAAGTTATTGGCGTAGCTTTAGAAAAATTAACCGTTTCACAATTACTGGAAACAATTAAACCTTTTATTGCTGATTTTGATGAAGAAACATGGAAAGAATTAATACATATCACACACTACCAACAACTAGATCTCACCAATGAAAAAGAATTTGAACTCTTAGTTGAATTAATTCAAACGGTCGAAACTCAACAAGTAATGAATGGCAATCGTTTATTATATTGCGCAGTTCCATCAAATCTTTTCGCGGCTATTACAAAACATAGTTATCAAGCCGGCATAATCGAAAAACAATCATCAGGCAATAAAAAACCCTGGCAACGTATTGTCTATGAAAAACCTTTCGGCAATAGTTATGATTCAGCTAAAAAGCTAAATGAAATCTTACATACCTACCTTGATGAAAATCAGGTTTACCGTATCGATCATTATCTTGCTAAAGAACTCGTTGCTAATATCGCCCTAGTCCGTTTCACTAATCGCATGTTTGAACCCCAATGGAATAACCGCGATATCGCTTCAGTAGAAATTATACTTAACGAAACACTTGATGTTTCTGACCGAGGGGCCTATTATGACCAGACAGGAGCGTTGCGCGATATTACTCAAAATCATTTACTTGAACTTTTGGCACTGGTAGCAATGGAAGCACCAAAAACGTTGACAGGAGCTGATCTTCAAGAACAACGTGCACAGGTGTTAAAAAAAACTCACTTTGATAACGGCCTTTTGGGACAATACGAAGGATATCAAGCGATCTCAACAGTTAAAAGTAACTCTACAACCGAAACATTTGCAGCCTTAACTCTATTGGTTGACAATGAACGGTGGGCTGGCGTTCCTTTTTATGTAACAACGGGAAAATGTTTAGCAAAAAAAGAAAAAGTTATTCATCTCAATTTCAAACCAGAACCGTGTCGGCTAACCGAAGGATGCCCACTTCCTGCAAATCGACTCACTATTTCAATTACTCCTGATGCTGGATTCTCATTAACTTTAAATGCAAAAAAACCTGATACTATTATGAAAATCATACCAGTCAAAATGGAGTTTTGTCATGAATGTCTTTTTGGTGTTTATACTCCTCAGTCGTATGAGGTAATTATTCAAGAAATTATCGATGGCGACCAGGGCCTCTCTGTCCGTTTTGATGAAATTGAAGCAAGCTGGCGCATTATTGACCAAATTTATCAAGCAAAACTCCCCGTCTATACTTATCAAAAAGGTAGTAATGGGCCAAAAGAATTGGCTGATTTTGAAGCAAAAAATAAGATGAGGTTTCCAATATGAATGTTGGTGTAATTGGATTAGGAAAAATGGGATCTGCCATCGCCACACGAATACAAGGTGCTGGACATACCGTTATCGGCTACGACCCTTTTTTAAAAGAACCAATAAAAAATATCTTTGTTACAAACTCTCTTCAAGAAATCGCTCAACAAGAAGTTATTTGGCTCATGATACCTTCCAATATAGTTAACGAAATCTTAGATAAACTTATAATACATATTCATCAAAATCGCTCGTATGGATTCGACTTGCTGCATCCTGAGTATTATCGAAGGATCACCACGAGCGACTATAACAAACTTCATCCTGATACTTCGGCGAAGCTCAGTACTAAAGGCTGCGCTCATCCTGATACTTCGGCGGAGCTCAGTACTAAAGGCTGCGCTCATCCTGAGCTTGTCGAAGGATATGAGCGTCTACAAGAAAACAAAACTCCCATTATCATTGATGGCGGCAACAGTTTTTATCAAGATTCACAAGGTCGCGCAATAAAATTCGCACAATTAGGTATTCATTATATTGATTGTGGAACCTCTGGCGGCATTAACGGTATAAAAAATGGCTTCTGCTTAATGATTGGGGGAAATGAAAAAGGTTTTAAAAAAGCTGAACCAATTTTCGAAGCAGTTGCTACCAAAAATGGTTATGCCTTAGTTGGCTCATCAGGTGCCGGACATTATGTCAAAATGATTCATAATGGCATCGAATATGCATTATTACAAAGTTATGCCGAAGGATTTAACATTTTACACGAAAGTAAAAACTTCCCAGAGTTAAATCTTGAACAAATAAGTGGACTTTGGATGAATGGTTCAGTTATTCGCTCCTATTTACTTCAACTAACAAATGATATTTTTAAAGAAAAAATAGACTTTACACCTATTTCAGGAAAAATCGCTGAAGGTGGAACAGGAAGGTGGGCCGAAGAAGAAGCAAAAATATTAAACCTAGCGGTTCCTGCACTTGAAAGCGCTTTAAAAGTGAGAAAAGAATCACATCAAAACAATTCTTCATTCACCATGAAGTTGATCTCTCTTTTACGAAATAAATTCGGTGGCCATCCGCTTATTTAAAGCAATCTTTTAAATGTCTTTTTAAAAAACTTTTACGTACAAGAAAATTTGCCACCCTCTTCAAATCAATGAAACGCTCGACTGCTTAAAAACCGTCGTATCAGCGAAATTCACCATAGCCTTACCCCAGCCTTCGCTAAAGCTTCCATCTTCGCCTAAAGGCTTCGACGGACACTGTCAGCGGCCTGCCCAACACAGCTTTAGCAGCGTCGGAGAATAAAACACTAAGTTAAAATTTTTCAACTATTTTGTGTGACATTTGAAAAACTTTTCATTACGCTTTGAAGTGTTGAGATTAGGTGAGAAATTTATGAAAAATTTGGGAGTAAAAAGAGATTTTTATAAGTCTCACAGAATGTTCAAAAAACAGGAATATAATTGTTGTTGATGTTGAAATAATTTATAACATTACCACTTTGAGGGGATTATGAATAAAAAAATGGGTAAATATTTAGTAGGATTCATTGGAATAGTTCTACTCATCGCTATTACTGTTTTAATAAAATATACAAGAAACCCTTTTGCCAGGGAACCATTTGCTAAAGCGCCGAAAAGTTTTGTAATCAACCTTGATACTCCTCCCGAACATCGATGGCACGAACTCATTAACTCAATTCCTAAAAAGGACATTGAAGATTTTGCACAAAATCTTCAAAAGGTGACACAGAAAAATACTTCACCAGAGATGAGAGAACATTTTGGAAAACTGATACAAAAAAATCTCATCCCCAATGAGTACATGCGAGAAATTCGTGGTATGCAAGAAAGCATACAACAGAAACTTGGCTATATTCCCGAATCGTTATCATATGAAAATTTAATACTTTTTAATCTGTCATACATGTTCACAATCAGTTGTTCTGCTGCGATTATAACTGATCAAGAGGGCATGCCCTATATGTTACGCAACCTTGATGAACCAATTGACAGCCTAACAATAGATTTTATACGTAAAATCACGCTGAACATTACGTGGCTACAAAATGGCAAGGAGCTATTTAAATCAACAACATGGCCATTTTTCGTCGGAGCACTTTCAGGGCAACGCTCACATGAATTTGCAATTGCACTTAATGCGCGACATTCTGATAAAGATCTTCCTAAAGATAATATAAAATATGCCCTTAATACGGATGAAGTATGGTCTGTTCCGTCGTTGATGCGCTATGCGTTGCAATATGCACAAAACTACCGTGAAGCTTGCACCATATTTGAAAAGACTAAAATCAGCGCACCATCATATATTATTATCGCGGGCAAGGATCAGTATGACGGTGTAATTATTGCACGTAATCGAGAAAACGTTCACTTTACTGATTCACTCAAGGATTGGCTTACGTATTATCCAACACCACATACACCAACAAATCCAAAAGATGATGCTTCACCATCGATACATGACCCAAAAGAATCACCTACGCCTTATATAGCTATAAGTAATATTGATAGCGACTATCCCGAGAATCAGGATGCCGAATGGGCATGTAAAGGGGCACGTTGCAAACCGCTCTTGATGGAAAAAAAAGATTTTAGTATTGGTCCACGCTATCGTAGAAATACTTTGCTCAACGCATGTTACAAAGTACCGCGGCCATTTACTGTTAAAGATTTGTTCCATGCACTATGGACACCTCCGGCTACGAACGAAAAAACTTGTTTCTCTGCCATACTATGTCCCGCAAAAAATATATTTGAAAGCTATGTCATATATCCTGAGTTTATTAGAAA
>CAYPXP010000056.1:0-5939 GCA_964414965.1 uncultured Pseudomonadota bacterium | reverse complement strand
TGGTGGGCCCACCAGGGATTGAACCTGGGACCTTTCGGTTATGAGCCGACTGCTCTGACCGCTGAGCTATGGGCCCAGACATTAATTATAGTGTAATAAAGTTTAGTTGCTTAGTAAAGCCATGTGTTGCACCAAAGTGATAAGTTTCTCATGGAGTGCAAAGTAAAAAGTTCCCCTTTTGGGAATACGTTCAAAAGTATAGCTGCAAAGGCCAATTAATCTATAGACATTATGCGTGAAATGTTCCATGAAGAAAGTTGTGTGTACTCTTCGATGCGCCGCCTCAGGGGCAGCGTATCGAAGAGTGCTAAGTCGAGATATGAGTCGCCAGCTTCACGATATAATTAATATGGAATATCTATACGGTTCGTATTTGTGTGATATACGTGACTTCAGTGATGCCAATTAAGGTTATTGGTGGCTAAAACCGGAGTTTATTGTGCTGTGTTGACAGTTTTTTGATAGCGAAGGACTGTTCCTTTGTTTTTAATGATTTGGGGAAAGGGGATACTCGTTCCCGATTTATTTGCTGTTACGTACATGTAGGTTTCGGACATCTTTTCGATATGAGGGAACTTCTTTTTTAATCGTTCAAAGAATGTTTCAAAATTACCAATAGGTACTCCAAACTTAAATGTTCCTTGGGGTGTAATTAATACGGCGGGAGCTTTGTCAAAACAGCGAATAATGATCCCTTGCTCGGTATAAGGTTTTGCTGCCCATGGATTTATTGGTTTGAGATAGTTTGCCCATGGATTTTCGCATTGTTGAATGGCGGATATAAGTTCTTCTACAGCCCTACATGTTTCGAAACAAAGTGAGATTGGATTGTTAGGATTATTAGAGAATGGTTGTTCCATTGGAAAAAGGTAACAACTAACAATCATCAAAAATAGAGGTGATTTATTTATCATTGAAAGATCCTTGTTTATAGAGATTAAAAATAAAAATAATTATTTACCAAATCGCAAGAGAAAGTCTTTTAGCCGAACACTATATGCCCACTCATTGTCATACCAACCAAATATTTTTGCCATTGATCCTTGAGCTGTTGTCAAAAGTCCATCTATGATTACTGAGTGAGGGTTACCATTAAAATCGCTTGAAACGAGCGGTTCATAGGTAATATCCAAAATTTTATTGAGATTGTTGTTGCGTTCTATTTCAAAGTGACGGTTGATTTCTTCCTTTGTTGTGGGTTTGGCAAGCGTAAGAACTACGTCGATAATTGATACTTTTGCTAATGGAATACGAATAGCATTGCCAATCAATTTTCCTTCAAGCTCTGGCATAATTTTATTGATTACCTTGGTTGCTCCCGTTGATGAAGGAATCATATTGATAGCTGCACCCCGAGTGAGTCTAATTTTTGTATCATTAACATCTAATAAAACCTGTGAATTGGTATATGCATGAACGGTGGTTAGTGAAGCGGCTTTAATGCCAAAATATTTTTGCATAACAAAAAGAGTTGGCGCAAGAGCATTTGTTGTGCAACTTCCCAGTGAGATAATAGTATCAGTTGCCTTGTAAACATGATCATTAACTCCAAGAACAATTGAACAATCTTCATCGGTTGTTGGTGCAGTAATCAGAACTTTTTTTGCGCCAGCTTTGAGATGTTTTTCTGCTTCTGGTCGATGAGTAAAGTGACCTGTAGCCTCTATCACCCAATCTATATCGAGTTCTTTCCATGGCAATTTTAACGGATCACGTTCAGCGAAAATTGTAATTTCATGGCCATTAATAGTCAAAAGATTGTCTTTATACGTAACGTCTCCATTATAGGGGCCCATGAGAGTATCATGTTTAACCCAATATGGTAAATCTTGAGGGTCGGCTGGCCCAATATTAATGGCGACTAAATTGATAGATTTTTTTACTGAAGGGTCAACGAGTAATGTTCGTAAAAAATTGCGACCAATTCGGCCAAAGCCATTTAAGGCAATATTAATCATATGTTTCCTTGTTATTTTTCATATTTTCTAAAATGAGTCGTTCTTTTTCTTCATCAAGTCTTGGTAATTCAAGAATAATTGGTATTTTTTTTAGTATGGGATGTTGAACAAATCGAAGTAATTTTTCTTTTCCTATTTTACCTTTTCCTGGAATTGCATGAAGATCTATGCGGGAACCCATCGGTTTAATGGTGTCATTAAGATGTATTAATTTGATATTTTGCAGCGAAAGTATTTGTTCCAGATAGGTAATAAAATCATCTTGTTTTTCGATGAGATCATATCCATACGCATGGGCATGAGTTGTATCTAAACAAAAGCCCACACGTTCGGGGATGATGATTTGATCATAGATAGTTCTTAATTCTTCTAAGTCTCCTCCAATTGATCGCTTTGCGTGAGCAATATTTTCTAAAAGAATCGTTATATCAGGAAATTTATTGAGCATACGATTAATACGTTTGGCAATTACGTGAAGAGCTTCTTCGCGTGATTGTTCCTTATTGATTGAACCTGGGTGAATAATAAGATAATTGAAACCTAAATTTTGTGCGATAAAAAGTTCTCGTTCAAGAAGACGGTCGGCGATAGGATTAGGATTGGCACAGTTAATCCAATAAGATGCATGTAAAAAAAGTGTTTCAAATTGATTGCGAACTAAAGCAAATTTTTCTTTATCACGAGAAGTAAGTTTAATAAAGCGTTTTGATGAATCAATTAAAAATGTTTGAAAATAAGGTAATTGTAATCGCAATGCTTTTTGAGCTACATTGCTTATCTGATCAATTAATCTTATATGTAATCCAAATTTATTCACTTGCAGGCTTTTTTAAAATTTTTGTGTGATATTCTTTTTCAAAATAAGGTATTAATAATGTATAAAATTCATCAGTTATTTGGTCAAGGTTTTTTTGTGTTGTTCCTTCAAATCTAACTGAAAGCATCGGCTCTGTGTTTGAGGATCGTATTGTGGCACAGCCGTATGGTAATTCAGCCCGAATGCCGTCTATGGTGACAAGGTTTAAATCAATGCGATGAGCAAGTTTTGTTTTAATATCTTCAACAATCTGATTTTTTAATTCATGTGTGCTCAAGAGTCTCATTTCAGCTGAGCAATAACAGGGAGGTAATTTTTTATATAAGGCATTAAGTTGACACTGTTCTTTGTCTATGATTTCTAATAAACGCATCATGGCATAAATGCCATCATCAAAACCAAAATAGCGATCATTAAAACAAAAGTGGCAACTAAGTTCACCACCAAATAATGCATGGTTTTTTCTTATGGCTTCTCTCACGAATCCAATGCCGCATGGTGTTAAGATATGGGTAAGATCCCATGACTGAAATTCTTTTAATAAAGCGTGAGCGCATTTTATGTCGGCTACCATTTTAAATGGACCAACTTCTTTTTTGATGGCTTGACAGAACAGTGCAGTTAATTCATCGCCACGTAATAATCGACCATTTTCTGTGAGAGCCCCCATACGATCGCCATCGCCGTCAAAGCTAATGCCAATATATTCGTTATGCAAATTTTGCCGTAACTCTAGAATATTTTCTTCTTTGGTAGGATCTGCTTCGTGGGCAGGAAAATTGCCATCAATCGTGGCATACATAAGTTTGATGTGATCCCATTCCATTTGATTGATTAATTCAGGGATAATGACTGCCGTTGCTCCATGCGCGCAATCAATAACAGCCTTAATCGGTTTGCCTCTTAAATGTGCAAATTGATCGCTTAATACGCGAATATATTCAGAGACAAGGGATTGTTCTTTATAGATGCCAGGTTGTTGTTCTGTGAAATGCGCTTGGCTATAAAATAAGTTTTTTATTTCAATAATGTCTTGATCAAAAACACTCTTTTTGTTGAGCATCAGTTTGATGCCGTTGTAATTTTTAGGATTATGTGAGGCGGTGATCATGATGCCGCCATCAGTCTGTAATATTTCATTAGCGAAATAAAAAAGTGGTGTTGAACAGGTACCGATAAAGGTAACATTGATACCACTGTTGAGTACCGCTTTACATACTTGTTCTTTGATTAAGGGTGAATGAGTTCGTCCATCCATTCCTAGTATTATGTTTGATAATTGAGGATTTTTCTGTTTAAAATAAGCGATGATAGCTTGAGCTAATCGATACGTCTCTTCTACGGCAATTTCTTGATCAATAATGCCTCGAATATCATATTTTTTAAATACTGTTATTTGCATAGTTCACCTGTTTTTGTCAATTTGATATGCGTCTTTTATATTATCAGAAACTTTTTTCTTATAAAGAGATAATTTATTTTGTTCGTTTTTTTTTGATGTTACACTAGTTCCTATGATTCCATTAAAGTTGCAATTAAAAAATTTTTTAAGTTATGGTGAACATGGCGAAATAATTAATTTTGAGCCATATCAACTGATCTGTCTTTCAGGTAAAAATGGTCATGGAAAATCGGCTTTGTTAGATGCGTTAACATGGGCAGTCTGGGGACAGGCACGTAAAGTTGGTGGTGTTGCGCGATCAGATGAAGCGTTGATTAGGCTTGGGCAACAAGAGATGTCGGTTATATTTGAATTTGATTGCAATGGACAACGATATACGATTAAACGTGAATTGTCTTGTTATTATGGAAAATCAAAGACTGTTTTAGATTTTGGATTATACGATGTTCAAAAGAATCGTTTAATTCCGTTGACTGAAAAAACGGTACGTTTAACTCAAGAACGTATTGAGCAGATAGTTGGTTTAGATTTTGATACATTTGTGAGTTCAGTATGTTTGCGACAGGGACAATCGAATGAATTTTCTAAAAAATCTGCAAAAGAGCGCAAAGATATTTTAGCGGCAATTTTGGGGCTTGATCGTTATGAAAAGCTGCGTCGTTATGTGATGGATCGGGCCCATGTATTATTGAGTGAATATAATCATCTGATCAGTGTTCGTGATCGATTGCGCGAGGAATTAGATCAAATAAAAGATCATCTGCAAAATATTGAAACTGTTGAACAGAATTATCAGAATGTGCTCAAAAAAGAACAAGAGTACATTTGTAAGCAGAAAGATCTTTATATAAATCGCGAAGCTATTTTTCGACAAAAAGAAGATCTTTTGCTGTTAGATACACAGATTGCAACTATAAAAGAAAAAATTCAAAAGTACGTACATGAGCGAAGTTTACGAATTGTTCAGCGAAAAAATGAACTTGATATAAAAAAGGCGGCTATTCAACCGACATTATGTGCCTTAGAAAATCAATTTAAACAATATCATGTTCATTATAAAAAACATGAATCTGATGAAAAATTATTATTACAAGAATTGAAAAAGAGTGAGCAGATTATAACTCAAAAAGAGGCTCATGAGTTACAGTTTCAAGCGGCACGTTCCTTGTTTGAAAAAAGAAAAGATCTTTATCAGCGTATGATTGGTTATGGCAACTGGGTAAAGCAAGAATTGGAGCGTTTAAAAGAAAATGATCTTATTAATGTACAACAAGCTGAAGTTCATTGTCCATTGTGTGAATCGGCATTAGGAACGGAAAAACAAAAATTCTTGATACATAAATTAACGCACCAAAGTCATTTTTATGAACATCGTTATGTGCGACTATCGCGTTTTATCAAAGAATCAAAAGGCAAATTGCGTGATGAACATGCCTCATTAGAAGAGATGGGGCAGCGTACTCAGGAGTTTATTGCTCTTGGTGCACGATTAAGCAACATTAAATCGAGTTGTGAGGTCGTCATACAAGAAAAAGAGCAATTAACGGATATTTTAGCTAAAATTTCTGCTCAAAAAAAAGAACTTCTAGCTCAAGAACAATGCCTTGAAAACGAACAAAAAGAACAAGAAAAACTCTTGTTGAATGAGCTTGAAAAAGACCCTTTTTATGAATCTTTAACTTGTACTATGCAAGATTTAAATGATAAGCGCGCCAAGTTAATTGAAGGTAAAAAAATAGAGAAAGCGCAGAATTACCAGGCT
>CAYPXP010000055.1:0-5984 GCA_964414965.1 uncultured Pseudomonadota bacterium | reverse complement strand
CTACTACCGGGCATAGGAGGTTTTCTTAAAGCCTCTTGTAATATTTTTATAATAAATTCAATTTTTTTAGTTTTTCCTTTGATGTAACGCTGACTCCAATAGTTAAATAATAGATCTGTTAATTCAATGCTATCGATTTCATTTGGCGTTGTTTGATCTAATGTTTGTAAAAATAATGTAGCATCAGTTTTGTTTTTTAAATGATATAGCAACGGTTCATAGGTTGAAGTGTAATCTTGTTGGTGAAAAATTTTCGTAATACAGCGTGATTTTATGGTAGGCAAAATAAAGTTTTGACGTTCAGCGAGAAAAATAAAATGGTAGCCTGATGGTGGTTCTTCAACAGATTTAAGTAAACTATTTGCACAAGCTGAAGTTAAAAAGTCGGCACGTTCGATGATGAAAAAGAAGCCTTTTTCTGAGTCATGTGCAAAAGAGATCTTTTCAAAAATTGGTTCGAGTTGGCTTAACGTGAATTGCTTTTCTGGCGTTAGCCACATAATGCTATAAAATTGTTTTTCTTTGAGTTGATTACAAGTAATGCAATTTTTACACCCTTGATTTGTACAAAAATATTTTTGCAAATAACTAATAGTCTCCTGTTCTAAATAGCGTGTAGAGCCAATCCATAATTGAGCTGGAGGAATATTTGTCATATTCATTGTTCTTTTTTGAGCCAATTCAAAATGTACCTTTGAGCTTCTTGTGCAAGTATTTTTGATGGTTGTGTGCCATCAAGGATAAGAATATTTTTTTTATCTTTAAACCACATGTCATAACCTTGAGAAACTTTTTGCATAAAGTTTTGTTTTTCTTTTTCAAATACGGTTAATTCTTCTTTGGATTCATGTTGACGATGATGAAAACGTTTAATGGCTTCTGCGGGATTTATTTTAATATAAATGACCAAATGTGGTTGTATATTATTCATTGCCCATAAATTAATTGAATTAATCATTTCTGGCCCTAATCCTCGTGCAAATCCTTGATAAACAACAGAAGAATCTCCCATGCGGTCTGAAATGACTAATGTATGTTTTTTAAGTGCTGGTTCAACAACTTCTGCAATATGTTGAGCTCGATCTGCCGCAAAAAGAAGATATTCTGCTTTTGGCGTTACATCAACAGGTTGATTTTGCACAATATCATGAATATAGGTGCCCAATTTACTGCCACCAGACTCTTTAGTGAGAAGAAGGCTGAAATTTTTTTCAAGAAGTGGCGCTAGTTCTTTGATAAATGTTGATTTGCCTGAACCATCGACACCTTCAATGGCGATAAGAATACCTTGTTTAAGTTTTTTCATGGTTTCCTTTTTAATGGTATCATTATAACACAAATTGATCTGATTCAGAAGATGTTAATTATTTATAAGTAAGGTTTAATGGTGCATAAAAAAAGGATTCTTCATATTACCTCTAGTTTGAAAATGGGTGGCGCTGAACAAGTTTTATTTCAACTACTACGTTCTTTGCGTGATGATTTTGAACATACGGTAATCTATTTTAATGAGGGACCATTTGTTGAAAAAATTAAAAGTCTGGGTATTTCCGTTTACCAGGTTAAAGGTTTTTTCTGTCGTTACGATCCTTTATTTTGGTGGCGGTTGTATCGCCTCATAAAAGCTCTTAATCCCGATGTTATTCACACATTATTATGGGTAGCCAATTTTGCTGGCCGTTTATTGGGACATCTTCTTAAAAAACCAGTCGTTTGTGCTATTCATTCCCCGTGTAATACAAATGCAGGATTTTCTTCTCAACGATTATTTCTAGATCGATTGACTATGAAATGGGCATCGCGTGTTATTTGTGTCTCAAAACAGATTCCACTTGCACCGTTGGCAATACAACCAGCTCAAGTTACCTATATTGAAAACGGGGTGGATAGTGACTGGTTATATGAGCGAAGTAAAAAGCGTATAATTCAAAAAGCCTCTAATCATATAATAATAGGAACTGTGGGAAGATTGGTTTCTATTAAAAACCAGGAAGTTCTGTTGTATTTGATAAAAGAATTAAAACCGATTTATTCCAATATTCAGTTAATGATTATTGGCGATGGTCCGCTACGATTATCATTGTTAGACAAGGCACAAGAGCTCCATATTGCTGATATGGTGACGATTATTGCTGATGAAGCAACTTTTTATTATCCTCTTTTTGATCTTTTTATTTTGTCTTCATTTGCAGAAGGGCTTTCAATTGCTCTTCTAGAGGCGATGAGCTTCGGGATAATTCCTCTTGTGGCATCTTCTAAAAAACATGATGTGATTATTCATAATAGTAATGGATTTTTATTTAATGCGAACAATATAAATGAATTAGTACAAATGGTAAAAAACATCTTAAATGAAGAGGTTGATATTGAAAATATGAAAAATCGCGCCGTTCAAACCGTTAGGACAAGGTTTTCAATTTTTCAAATGGCACAATCGTATAAGCATGTTTATGAAGAATTGAGTAATGATTATTGACGTTTTTAACAAAAATTTGCTTTTTTTTTCATTTTTTTATACTCTGATAATACTTAAGTTTTATTTTAATACGATAACCTCCATTTCCCCTATCCGTGACGCAAGTCTGGGTGGGGGTTTTAGTTTTAACTGGAAATGTCGTGCAAAAAATTTTTCCTGTACGTAGATTTGGACGCTTTTATCATCGTCGTTTTGAGCGAAGGCAGCTTGTTTTAATTCCCTCTGCCTTTATGTATATTACTTCATTTTTTCGTCGTTTATATCATAAGAAGAGTCAGTCTGATTTCTGGAAATATAAAGAAAGAGCTCTTTCTTTAGTGCAAAAGACGCCTCAAATTACCTGGATTGGGCATGCAACGTTTTTGATTCAGTTGAGTGGGATTACCATTTTGACTGATCCTATCTTTGGTGATGCGACCTTTTTATTTAAGCGAATTGTTGCGCCTACAATATCGATTGAAGCTCTTCCTTCGATTGATTATATTTTGATTTCTCATAATCATCGTGACCATATGGATACCGAATCGTTGATGCGCATTAAGAATTTATATCCTAACGTGAAAGTTTTGGTGCCAGAAGGTGATAAAGCTTGGTTTATAAAGCATAATTTTACGCATGTAACTGAATGTGAGTGGTGGGAATCATTTACAACCGGATCTTGCAAATTTACGTTTTTACCGGCATATCACTGGTCCGGCCGCGGTATACATGATCGTAATAAGTCTTTATGGGGATCATGGATGGTTGAGAGCTCAGAAAAAACTATTTATTTTGCTGGAGATACAGCTTATTGGAAACATTTTGTTTGTATAAGACATTATTTCCCTTCAATAGATATTGCTTTAATACCTATTGGACCGTGTAAACCAATTAAATATATGCGTAAATCGCATTTAAATGCTTATTTAGCTGTAAAAGCTTTTATTGAGTTGGGGGCAAAGAAGTTGATACCAATGCATTGGGGTACTTTTTATTTTGGTACGGATTATTTCACAACACCTATTGAATTGTTGCAACAAGCATGGCAAGCACAGGAATATGTGCTTGCCAATAAAGTTGTTTTGCCCTTAAAATTGGGCGAATCAAGTCTACTTTAAAGCGCTATTTCATGTTGTTTTTTGATTTTGGTTAATGAAAGATCAAGGTCAGCTACTGGCTGTCCATAGAAACCTTTGCTCAAATAAGCACGACCTGAATCGCCAAAAATCATGATACCTAAGTCGCCTCTTTTTAATTTTGGCAAATATTGTTGTGTCATGTAAGTAACGGCGCCACTGCTGAGGCCAACAAGTAATCCATAATTGCGTGCCAGTGGTTGTAGCATACTGAAAGATTGTTCATCAGTAACTTCAATGATTTCATCATAAACGGTATAATCTGGTACTGGTGAGTCGAAATCAATTCCCATTCCTTCTACATAGCAAGGTCTTGGATGTCCTTTAGTCGATCGAAATGAGTTATTTGAATCAGCAGCGATTATTTTAATGTTAGGATTTTGTTCTTTTAAAAATCTACCTGTTCCAGCGCTGGTACCGCCCGTTCCTGCTACGACAAAGAAATGTGTTATTTTTCCTTCTGTTTGATGCCATATTTCAGGACCGGTAGATAAATAGTGGGCATCACTATTAGCCGTGTTAAAATATTGATCAGGCATAAATGAGTTAGGGGTCTCTTTCGCGAGCTTAATGGCTAAATTACGATTATTTTCTGGATCATCGGGGCCAGCTTCAACGGGACAGACAATGACGGTTGCGCCATAAGCTTTTAATGTTGCTAACTTTTCTTTACTGATTTTTGTGCAGACCGTAATGATGACTTTATATCCTTTAGCAGCGCCGATCATAGCGATTGCGATTCCGTGATTACCAGATGAAGCATCGATAATGGTTCCGCCCGGTTTTAATAAACCTTTTTTTTCGGCTTGTTCAATCATATAGAGTGCTGAACGATCCTTGAGGCTGCCACCTGGATTTGCATATTCAAGTTTAGCGGCTATGGTAGCATCAGTTTTAAAGGGAATTTGAATGATAGGAGTGTTGCCAATAGCGTCAAGAAGATTTTTGTAAATCATGATAAATCCTAGTTTTTAAGATATTCAAAAAGTGTTTGTTGTTAATGAGGACCATATAAAATTTTTCAAAGAGAACATGTTCATATTAATAGTTTAAATTATTGGAGACTTTTGTATAAATTAATATGTTTGTGTACCATGGTTCGATTTTTAAACATTTCTAGATTATCAGGATATTCTGCCATTTGTCTATACAAATGAGGATGTTCAATGAGTGTGATCATTCCTTGAGCGATTCCGTTCCAATCTTTTTGTTCATATAAAAGTCCATTTTTTTTATGCATGATTACTTCGGGGATGCCACCGGTGGTATACGAAATAACGGGAAGTTTTGATAGTCGCGCCTCAACAACAGTGCATGGCAAACCTTCCCAAAGTGAAGTCATGACAAGAGCATGCCATGGTTGAATGAGCGGGACTATATTTGATTGCCATCCGTGTAGTTTAACTGCGTTGATTAAGTTATGTTGAATAATCCATGATTCTATCAATGGTCGTTGTATTCCATCACCTATTATTTCCAGACGCGTATTGGTATGTTTGGCATGAACAAGATTAAAAGCGTTTAATAAATCGAAAAGATTTTTTTGTTTTTTAAAACAAGAAATGGTTCCAAAGGTGATAAGTTCTTTTTTTTCAGGTGAATTTTCTTGATCTTCTGATATTCGGCGTGCCGCTTGCCATAGTTTTTTTACCGGGCGAGCTGGTTGATAAAATTTATTATAATCGACAGCAGCATGAATTAAAGAATATTTATGTGCAAAGAAGGGGAAAAGCTTTTTACCAGTTTCGGCATCTTTTTGTGAGACGCAAACAAAATGAGTCGTAATAAAGCTCGTTATTAATTCCAGTAGATAGATTATGGTCCAAATAATTTTAGGTTGATGATCATTGAATCCATATCCATGAATGGTATGAACACGATGTTTTGAACCAGCAAAAAATGCCGCCCAGCGGCCGACCAGGCCTGCCTTGGTGCTATGGGTATGAACAATGAGGTTGGGATAGGTTTTTCTGAGGGTATAAATATGTTTTATGATTTTGAAAAAGGCCTTAATCTCTTTGATCATCATTATGGGTGATAATTCTCGTTTTAGATCATCGATCAATAGCACATTTTTTTTGTTTTTTATAACGTCAATAAGTGGCCCTTGGGTGCCTGTTATTAAAAAGGTTTTTTGATTTTCATTTTCAATATCTTGCAGTAGTGTTAAGCAGACTTTTTGAGCGCCACCAAGTTCAAGTTTAGTAATAATATATAAAATAGTTATGTTTTCCATTATACCGGATTTAAAATAAGTAAAATGCCAATAATTAAACCATAAATAGCGAATGTATCAATTAATCCTTGCGCAAGCAACGATGTTCTTGAAATAGCAGTTGTATTTTGAGGGTTGATGCCAATTTGCTTACAAGCTGCTGCAGAAGTCTTTCCTG
>CAYPXP010000054.1:0-5995 GCA_964414965.1 uncultured Pseudomonadota bacterium | reverse complement strand
GCTATATATTCAACATACGATAAATGCGCTTCTTTTTTTCCAAAGGCCTTCATTTTGTCTTGTAATTGTTTAACCATGCCATTGGAAAACGCATTAAATGGTAATGTACAGATAATATAATCATAGGTAACATCACTTTCAAATTTCAAAACATCGACACAATGAATTCGCACGTTTGGATACTGCTCACGGGGAAATAACCGACGCAATTGAACACAATACTCGGGATTTATTTCAATAACATCTAAGCGATCTTCTTTTTTGAGATAATTCTTACAAATCACCTTAGTTACGGAACCCATACCGGCTCCAACCTCAATCAGAGTCTTTGGTCCTTTATGATCTTTGGCATAACGCATCAATTCACGTCCAACATGCACTGAACATTCAAATAGCGCGCCAACCTGATCCGGTCGTTTCAGAGCTTCCCATGCAAAGCGAATAGGAGAAGCTTCTATTTGACTAATTAGACTTATAATTATAAATGTTTGTTTTATTGCTTTCATATAAAATTTCCCTTAGATGTTCTTAATATTCAAAATCACCGTCTTCAAATTTAGTAAGTTCACGTTCAAAGTTAAGAAAAACCGTTCCTGTTGGACCGTTTCGCTGTTTTCCTATGATCAGTTCAGCAAGATTCGGATTCTCTGTTTCAGGATTATAAATAAGATCGCGATATAAAAACATAACAACGTCAGCATCTTGCTCAAGCGCCCCTGATTCACGCAAATCTGACATCATTGGTCGTTTGTCAACGCGATTTTCAACAGCACGAGATAACTGAGATAGTGCTATAATTGGCACATTCAATTCTTTAGCCAACGCTTTTAACGAGCGAGAGATTTCCGAAACTTCTTGATGACGATTCTCAAATTGTCGACTAGCATGTAAAAGCTGCAAATAATCGATTACAAATAAATCAACATTATGTTCAGATTTTATCTTGCGCGCCTTTGTGCGCAAATCAAGAATACTAATACCGGCAGAATCGTCTATAAAGAATTTCAATTCAGCCAATCGCGCTGCAACATTAGTCAACTCAACCCATTCGTCAGAACTGATTGTTGCATTTCGAATTTTTTGATGCGGAATTCCTGACTCAGTTGATAAAATACGAAGCATTAACTGCTCTGCAGGCATTTCAAGCGAAAAAATACCAACCGAGTACCCTTCTAATGCACTATTTAAAGCAATGTTTAAAGCAAAAGAAGTCTTTCCCACTGCTGGGCGAGCCGCTAAAATGACAAGGTCGCCTCGTTGCAACCCAGATGTCATAAGATCAAGTTGTTTGAAATCTGTTGGGATACCCGTAATTCCCTTACTATGGCTTTTAACATCAGAAAGATGCTTGAATGTTCTCTTAAGCCAAATATCAATTTGAACAAAACTTTTTGGCATTCGCTTATTAGAAACTTCAAAAATAACCTTTTCTGCGTGATCAATTACGGCGGTAATATCTTCTTCACGCTGTTCATAACAATGCTGAATAATAGTTGTAGCCGATGTAATAAGCTCGCGAAGAACGGCTTTTTCTTTAACAATTCTGGCATGCTGTTCGATCAGCCCCATTTCAGGAATGTCTTCTTGAAGCGAAACCAAATAAACTGCACCACCAACAGCATCTAAAAGATTTCTTTTTGCTAATTCATCTTGAAGAGTTACCAAGTCTATTCGTTTAAAACTGCTGACTAAATGAGTCATTGCTTCAAAAATTATCTTATTAGGCGGATTATAGAAATCTCCAGAGATAATGATTTCTACAGCTTGGGCATAAGTTTGATCATTAAGTAAAATAGCACCTAAAACCGCTCGTTCTGCATCAACGTTAGCTGGCAAACTTTTACCAAAAAAAGTAATGTCTTTCGATGTACTTCTGGCACTCACATTTTGCATAAGTCGCCAACCAATCTTTTTATAAAAAAACTTATTGTTCTGCCACAATCTTGAGATTTATTTTAGGTTGTAAGGAATTAGACAATTTAATGGTTATTTCGTAATTTCCACGTTCTTTGATCGTCTTATCAAAAAGAATTTGACTCTTTGAAACCTTTATCCCTTCAGCTACCAATAGATCAACAATTTCGCCTGAACTAATAGCGCCGTAAAGCTTGCCATCATCATGCATTTTGCGTTTCAATGTCATCTTCAAATTACTGATTTTTTCAGCAAGCATTGAAGTCTTGGATTCGAGAGCTGTTTTTCGATTTACAACTTCGTGAACTTTTTTCGCATAAAAAGCTTGATTTGTGGGCGTAATTTCTACCCCTAGACCATGAGGAATCAAAAAGTTTTTCGCATAACCATCTTTTGCTTTAATAATTTCACCTGCAAAACCAACTTTTTCAATATCTTTAAGTAAATATATTTTCATAGAAAATCGACCTTTTCATATTTTTTGAAATGAAGCTTATTGATAGTATAAGGTAAATGAAGAATCTTGAAAATAGTTGATTTTAAAAGAATTTCATAAAACTTTCTAAAGACACCACTCACTCAAAAAAAAGGCATTGCCCTTTTTAGTTAAAAGACACGACGCATCTTGAAAATCATTTAAGCAACGTAGTTGCACAAAGAGCAATAACGCTTGCTTAGAGCCTATTTTGATTGAAATATAACCATCGTATAAACGATTGTTAATGATTACTATTCCCGGAAATTCCTTTTCAAAAACATGTTCAAGAAAAAAATCAAAATCTTTTTGCGCAATATCAACTGCGACTTGCAAAAGTCCTTCTAAACAATATTTTTGCTGATAAGAACGATATTGTAATTGCGCCATATGATAACAATGTTGAACATGAAAAAGGACAACTATTCCCAACAATAATGCAGCACTTATAATCATAAAGAGAACAATTAAAATAAATCCTTCTTTTTTGATGATTTTCAAAGTTTTCCATTTCTTATCTTTATAAAAATTTTAAAAAACTTTCCATTATGCGCCAGACTTACAGAAAAATACTTGGGAAATTCTTCACAATTAAAACTTCCTTCAACTTGTTCCAGAACTAAGGAATTGTCATGTGTTTCGCCTTTTTTATTCTTCAAATAATGTATTCGTTTTAATTTTTTATGATCGTCATCAAATTGCCATGAAATGCGTGTTTTATTGGACAAATAATAGGTAATAACCTTTTCACTTAATTGTACATATAAATTTCTATCCCCTGGCGCCTGCATAAGGTCAGCTCTCAAACGCTGAAGAGCGATGGATAATTTACAAGCATCATGCACTGAACGATATGAACGTCGAAAAAAAATAATAAAATTTGTACTTAGATTAAAAACTAATCCTGTTAAGAAAAGACTCAAAGCCAATACAATCATCACCTCTATTAAAGAAAATCCTTTTTTCATGACAAATTTCCCTTATTGTTAAAGGTGAAGAACCGTATCTGCTCGTCACGATCATGATAATGCCACGCAACAACAATTTCTGTTTGAGAGAGCTTTGAATCGGCTGCTCGCTGAATCGGTTGAACTGAAATTGTATAAAAATCTGCAGAAGAAAGCTTCCTTTTATCTTTTTTTTCTAAAAAATTGACGCCATAATCAATCGCCCCTAATAACAACTTGGTTCGTACAGCGTAATTAGAAATTTCCGTCGTAACCGTACTCAATAATATTGCGCCCAAGGCTAAAACCGTTATACTTACTAAAATTTCAACCAAGCAGAAAGCTTTATCTTTCATTAAAAACATGTTATCATTTCAATATGAAATATTACAATAACTCACTTAGATATACCATATAGGAGAAACAGAATGAAAATCAAGTTATTTTTATTAAGTTTAATGGGTGTTTTTCTATGTTCAGCTAAAGTGGCCGAGCAACAACCGTCACCCTTTCCTGCCTATGATGCCTATTCACAAAAGCCAGTAACACGAGAAGAAATTGAAAGCATGTTAATATCGCCTGAATTTCAAGAGCTGGCACAAGAATTAATGCCAGGGGCGTCAATTGATATGTCTCCTGAAGAACGCGAAGCCATTATTCAAGATACCTTAAATTTTGCTCAAAAGATGGAGGGTCTAACACCTGAAGAACAGCAACAAGAACTTGAAGCAATGTTTAAACAATTACCTCAACCACCAAGCGTTGGAAAAAAAGAACCCGTACCCGCTCCAGTACCAGTACAACCAAGCAAACCTCAGCCTGATAAAAAACCAGCTCCTAAACCAATTAAAAATCTTACTGATACTAAAAGTCTTCTTGAAAAAACAACTAAGTTGATTGAGAATGTAGAATTACAGTTAGGTAGTCTACTTCGTGTTACCTCAGACAATTATCTGGAACAAAAATGGGCAGAAGTTAAACAAGAATTACCGTTCACTATCTCATTATTAAAACGCATTACCACAAAAGAGACTCTTTTAGAAAATTTTGCTACACAAGAATATAAACTCTTACAAACACAAATTAAAGATCTTTATACAGACCTTAAAAAAGAACAGAAGAGACTCTCTATTCCAGACACAGCTCAGCTAACAACACTCTCTCCAGAAGACGCTGCTCGTGCCGAGTTGATGGTAAATGATACGAAAAAAGAGATCTCTAAAGATGCCGTCAAGAAAATAATTAATATTTTGAGTCGTTCGGTTCAAAATATTAATTATGGTTGTAAAAAGTTATTTGAGAAATACGCACCTACTGAATTAAAGGAAATTGAGAAAAAATTTCCAACTAAACAACCACGCCAAGAAAGCTCTTCATCTAAAGAAAGCCCTTCTTCTCGGGGATATGGCGATGATAGCTATTATTCTCCTTATTATGGCGGTGGCTCTCCATATTATGGTGACAGAAGCGATTATTATAAGCCTTCATCTGAAAAAAAAGGGTCAGGCAAAACTTCACCATCAAAAGAAGGCAAAAAAGTCAAAACCGGTAAAGAATCAAGCAAAGAAACTGACGAAAAAGATTCTGATAAAAAAGCAGGAAAAGCTGCCGATAAAAAGGATCTAGCAAAAGAAGATAAAGAAAAATCTCCTGATAAAATTGCTGAAGCCCGGAAAACCCTCAAAGAGACTATTGATTCTTTGGAAGAACAAGTAAAAGATCTTTTTGATAATGAGTTTACTGATACTATGAGTTCTTTGGCAACTCTTGATATAAACAATAACGATGATCGCGAGTCAATAAGCGCTCCTCGTCAAGCGCTTCAAGAGATTAACCCCCTGCTAACACAATTAAATGGTGAAATTATTAAGTTCATTGGCTTGATGAAGAATGCTAAAGATGAAATTCTTGATAATCAGAAAAAAACTATCACTGATTATTTAAAGAAACAAAAGTCAATCGAGCAATTAGTTGAAATTGCAAAAGCATTTACCACAGAAGAGATGAAAAGAACTTTTGCTGAACAAGATGAAAAAAAGATGCTTATTGATAAATTAAATGATTTCCTGAGTTATTATCAAACGATTATTGATCAACTAAAGACATATGCCGCGCTCGACAAACAACAAGAAGAATTAAACACGACCTTGAATGAAAAAATAAAAAAGAACAACCTTATTTCATTAATAAATAATCGAAGAGAAATAAGCCAGACAGTTAAAGCAGAATTAATAACTATTTTAGAGCACTTAGAAAAATATCTTACGCTATCAACACAAATGAAAGACCGTTATAAAAAGGCAAAGAAACGTCCTCTTTCAGGTGAAGCTGCACAATTAGTAGCAACCTTCGATAGCAACCATATTCCTGGTGACATACGATCAAACGCAAAATCATTAAAAAAACAACTCGCATAACAACAAGCTTATCATATATTAAAAAAGGTCCGGCAAATGTCGGACCTTTTTTAATACCTATTTTTCCAATTCATCCTCATATCAACGGGGGTTCGCCAAAGCTTTATCCAACCTGCACCAAGGATTTGACTGATATTATCATCGCTTTCATCCACAAGCTAAAGCTCGTGATATTCAGCGGCAAAAAAAGAAATAAATAAGTCCTTTAAAAATACAAAAAAAAGGTAGGCAATAGCGAAAGA
>CAYPXP010000053.1:0-6041 GCA_964414965.1 uncultured Pseudomonadota bacterium | reverse complement strand
TTTTGTAAATCACTATACTGAAAATAGTAGACAAACAAAATCCTTTAGAAGTTTTACTCTTTTTATATTAAGATAATAGTATATAAACATTTAAAAAACAGAAAAATATGAACAAAAAAATAGGTATCCTACTACTCTTTAGCATGTGCAACGCCATGCATAATAAAACAACCCCCAACACACAACCAACCTTATATGATTATCAAATTACACTTTGTGAATTATGTACACGTACTATATATTGTCTTGAACAATTCAAGAGTTACAAAGATTACACAGCGCCTATTGTAAATATGTGTAACTTTTTCTTTCATACACAATTTGAACGCTTTCTACAAAAGTACCCGCAACTTGATTCTTATACCGTTGAAACATTGGTAGATGAAAAAAGAAGACACGCAAAGATTCTTTACGAAATGTTATATTATCCAAAAAAGGCTCCGAGCAGCAAAAATATTCAATTTCAGATCGAAGATGCGCTCAATGATGCCGTTGAATTAAGACAAAATGAATTAGCACGTCATTATACTGTTTTACACTGTCAATTGAAACATAGCTGAAAAGGGGACCACCCTTATTTAGATACGTCTACACCTTGAGATAAATTTTTATACCAGTGAGCAATTTTCCAATTTTCATCTAGTGCCATGAAAATTTTCACAAAAGATGTAAATACAACATCATCATCCAATGGTTCTGATGATGCCAATAAGGTATAAACAAGATTGTTCCAATGAGAGACTAAACCATGGTTTTCTATCAATGGATCATACATTTCTTCACCATGTTGATGACCTCTAAAAATAGCTTTAACCTTTTTCTCACCACTGCTCATTTGTTCAAGGTAAGAACGTGTTATTCTTCGACCATAGGTAACACCGCGACCAGCCTCATAACTCACCATCGACTTATTAGCTACATCAAAATCACTCCACAAAAAGCCCAAATTACCCCACGCGGGAGTTTGAGGAATAAAAGCTTCTAGGGCGCAAAGAGGAAGATGAGTCTTTATCACCTTGCGCAATTGACCATCAAATGAATTGTTTTCACGATCTACTAAATCAATTAACTGATATTGTATTGGACCATCTGATTGAACGAGTCTCTCAGGATTAACACCAACCTCTATACCGCCATGACAACAAAAAATAAATTTAGTACCCGAACCAATAGTCAAGGCACAAGGTAATGTTTCATAAAAACGTTTGATCCATTCAAAACCCGACGCTCTTTCCTGATATTTATCACGTAACTCACTTAATAAATCTATATTCATTACTGAATCTTCATGATTACCACGTAATAAAATAACTTTTTTCGGATTGGCAACCTTCAATCGCATAATCATATAAATAAGCTCAATACTTTGATCACCGCGATCAACGTAATCTCCAAGAAAAACAAAATAACAATCGGGACAAATAATATTAAATTGATCATCAATACAATTCTCTTCTTTTAACTTATTAAGGCCTTCTGCTAATGATAAAGCCGCACCATGCAAGTCACCCCACATAATAATTTTCGAGCTAACACCAACGGCTCTTTTTTGCATAAAAGGATAAAATTTTTCAAAATTATAAAAATCCTCTCCAGGACCCTGATCAATCCAAACATTATCACGCTTAAATTCATTGCGAACAATAGATTCATACGTATTAAAACAAGCGCAAAGCTCATCACTCTCTACTACAACTTCATTTAACGCTGCACCACTTATCTTTTCTCTAAGCTCGGACAATGTTACTTGAGCTCTCAAAGAAAGACTAAAAAAAAGTACAATAAATTTTACAAAATGTGACTTGAAAATCATCATGATATAACGCCCCAATTTTTATCTTACATTTGTTTTAAAATACTCTTTTAGCTTAGCGAAAAAGTGCCATTTTGTCGAATAAAAAAACATGCTTTTTATGCCCTAAACCATGCTCATATTTCTTATCATAATAAGCAAGTAGAAGAACAATCGCGCCCTCTAAATTACCCTCAAGTCCCAGCTCTTTAACTTCGTAATAACGCTCACTACCAAGATAATCTTTAATCTCATCAAGAGCCTTTAACAGAAATTGCTTATCGAGACATCCATATTCTTTAAGAATCCGTTTAACTCGCTCTTCGATAGGCGTCTCCAATACATAGACAGAGGATTCTTGCATCTGTACCCAAAGTGCTTCAGGAATAATGATTGAACCAATTTTACGACTCTCATCTTCGAGCCACACTCTTTTATTTGAATCGAGCTTTGACCATTGCGCAGCCAAATCATTTTCAAACTGCTGCTGAGTAGCTTGTCGGGCTTTATCACCACCAAAAACCGACCCTTTATGTTGAGCTAAAGCTTCAAGATCAATTACTTGTTCACCTTTTTTTTGCAAATCGTAGAGTTTTTCAGTCTTTCCAGAACCAGTTTTACCACCCAATATATTGATTTTTTGCTTTGTGCAAAACTGTTGAAGAGCCCAATTACGAAATGCCTTATATCCTCCAGCAACCTGCTCAACAGGCAACTGAAAAAGTTTAAATAACCATTCAACTGAACGACTACGCATGCCACCACGAGCACAATAAATAGCTAACGGTTTTTTATCTTTTTGATAAATTGCTTGCGCTTGATCAACTAATTCCATCAAACGCGGACCTACATATTCCATTGCAACATGCATTGCCCTGTTTTTGCCCTGTTGAACATAGATAGTTCCTACAATTGCTCGCACTTCATCTGAAAGCAAAGGAATAGTATAGGAACCAGGAATATGCCCTCGTTCAAATTCAGATGGAGAACGAACATCTATAAAAGTAATTTTTTCTCTGTTAAAAAAAATATCATCAATCATCTTTTCAGAACCTAACACTGGTAAAAAAACGTCTTCTATTAGTTTCGCATTAAGAACAATTTTTAGCAAATAAATTTTACAATTAGAACTATAGGTGCTATAATAAATTAAAAGAAAATACACAAACAAAGTTAAATTAATAGAGGATTTTATGAAGAAACTTAGCTTATTTCTCATTTCATGTACCGTCTTAAATACGATTAATACAATGCAAAATAACTGGCTCCACAATAATCAGCTCGAGCTTGATAATAACCAAATAGCAGAAATGCGTCTGAGTACTTTTTACTTGCGCACCGTAGATGCCCTCAGTCCAGATTATTCGATACAAGAAATGCTTCCACAATTAAGAGAAATTCACAATCTCTTGTCTGAACGCGTTAAAGACATAACAGCATCAACCTTAACCATTTTACAAAATCTTAATAATGGACGTATTAATCGAAATGCAGCGCTTAATGCTATTCGTGACCATATGCAAACATCTTTGCCGTATGATACCATGGTAAGCAATCAAATTAATCGTCTCGATCGACTTATTAACCCACCAGCACCACGCCATAATCAAGTCATAATGAATCGCCGAAATCTCTTTAACTAAAACACAAATCTCGTAGTTTTTATTGTTTTAGATCATGAAAACTACGAGATTTTCTTTTACCTACAAACAAATACCAATCTTACGATTACATAAGTATGGTTTAATGAGTTCGCACCCGACGAGACAATCGCTTCGCTCGTTCCTCTGGGCGAACGGATATTATTTATTATTTAGTTTTTTAGGTTCATGGTAAAGGATTTTTTAAGCGTTTTTATATTATTTTTATTCTCATGAGATGTGGGTATTTGTATGGCCTAAATGGCCGGGGCTTTAAAACTAAGGATTTTACCCATTCATCCCCAGACTTAAAAAGCCTTGGAGTATTCTGAGCGATTTAAAATAGAACTATGAGCTTTTTTTATATATTAAAACATCAACCATCTAATCAAAAACGTAATTTCACGCCCAATTAAATACGCTAAAACCATTGATTTCTAAACAAAAAACCTACTACTATTAAAGGGTAGGTTTAATATAAAAAAGGAAAATGAGATGAGTGAAGAAAATAAAAATTTATGGTCACAAGATGTTGATACTAAATGGCATCCACCTGTCGGCCTTTTTGATCAATCATCAGAAGAAATCGCCGAAGTATTGGCCGAAGCTTCTGAATCAGAGGCACAAGCAATGGATCGCTTAGATTTTTACATCAATAGAGCTGGTACAAACCTGTCACCAGAGGCAAAAGAACGCCTCGAAAACGTTAAACCATTATTACAATCATTATTTGGCGAGTAAAGTAAAACAGGCTTCATATAAAAATGAAACCTGTTTTTAAGATATTAAATATTTAACATCAATTTTTATTTAACGCTTCCTCTAAAACAGTTAAATAATGTTCAATTTGATCTAATAAAATCGGGGATATAGAATTCGGACGTTCTGTTCTTGTTATACCTGAAGAAATTAAAAACAACCCAGTTATCTCAGCTAAACCAAAAAACGCCCAGCTAGTCCAGTCAAACTCCTCGAATGATATGAAGCCATTATTTCTAATAAAAGAAAGAAGCCCTAACGTTGCTACACCAATACCACAATAAATACGTGTACCATTAAAATTAAATTCAACGGTATAAGGTTCAACAGAACAAGCTTGTTTACAATAATGCCGTAATTGGGCATCACTCAGCAGTGATTCACGTAACAAACAATGGCCATCAGCTAATTGATTGTTTTCATAAAAACGTATCGCACTTCTCAAAACAGTTATTTGATGTCGCAACCGAGCTTTTTGAACTTCAGTATCACCAATATTTTCATTATGTTGCGTCAAAATACGCTCAATGACATTCAAACGATCGCCAAGATGTCGCTCTATATCAGCTATTTTGCTATTTATCGAATACTCTTTGTATCTCTCATTTTTGGATATACGATCCATACTACGACTTAAATTCTGCAACTCCCTTTCAACACGATCCATTGGAGTCTGATCTCGGTAAGCCGCAAAAACATCACCATACGTTGTCATTACTAAAATTAAATATACGCATTTCATAATAAATCCCTTTGAAACAATACTTTAAACCACTGCCGAGTATATCAAAAAAATACCCAATAACAAACGCGTTAAGCCTTTTCCATAAACATAAAAAATGAGCGTTTTCCATAAATTGATAAACCCTTCAATATTTTTTTAAAAAAAGCTCATCAATTAAGTTAAATAAAAAGTGACAAATAGTTATTTATACCATATACTGTATGAGTAATAAGTAAGCATAAAAACATAAAAGGAATTTCATGAAATTTTTAACAAAATCACTTTTTTTACTTGTAGCTTTAAGTTCAACTGGACTCAAAGGCATACCAGCTGTACCTATTGTCCAAGCTAAAGAACGCGTAGCTCGCTATAATAGAGTTACTGAAGCTTTATTAGAAGATATACGAAACTTTAATTCTCTTGCGCAACAACGCCAAGCCGTTGTTTTAACTGCAGCTCGATTACAATTACACCGTATTAATGTTGAAAAAAGAACGATGGATGCTTATTTATATGTAAAATTAGCACACCAACTAGCTGTCTCAGAAAGAAGATTACAGAAAGCTTTACGCAGACTTGCTGAACAAAATTAAAACAATAAAATCAACCATAAAAAAGCCTCTAAATCGTAGAGGCTTTTTTATTCTTCAAATATTTTTCCTGCCAAAAAATGCATATGAATATGATAAATTCGTTGACCAGCATCATGGCCATTACTGATAACCAAGCGAAATGGAATATCGCCTAAATCTTTTGAAATTTGTTGCGCTAAGGCAAACATTTTCCCCCCAAGATGCATCTCTTCTTGCTCAAAATCACGCAGATCAGCAATATGTTTTTTAGGTACAATTAAATAATGATATGGCGCTTTAGGATGAATATCCTTAACAACTATCAATTCATCAGTCTCAACAACCTTTTGTGCTGGAATTTCACCACTAATAATTTTACAAAAAATACATTCTTCAGCCATAATTATTCCTTTTAAAATCTCGTTCAAAATCTTCTGGTTTTCAATGTAATTTATCGAAGAAAAGTAATTATAACCCGGTTCAGCAGGATGCTGATGGTGCCAAGGACTGGACTTGAACCAGCACGGTATTACTACCACACGCTCCTGAAGCGT
>CAYPXP010000052.1:0-6378 GCA_964414965.1 uncultured Pseudomonadota bacterium | reverse complement strand
TTTCAAGAAGAAATAGCTATAATTTCGCTTGAGATGCTTGAAAATAAATTTGAAGATGGTGCAAAGATTGATCGAGCAATCTTAGTAGAACGTGGTCTAATTAAAAAAGGTGTTTCACGTATTAAGATATTGGGTGGTTATGAGCCAAAGAAAAAGTTTTCTGTATACGCAGATGCTTTTAGCAAATCGGCACAGGCTGCATTAACAAAAATAGGCGGTGAAGCACATCTAACTGTAGAAGGATAGGATTGTGGTATTGCTTAAAAGTTTTACCAATATTTTTCGTGTCACAGAGCTTCGTAGGCGGATGTTATTTACTCTGTTTGTTTTGATTATATATCGCTTAGGAATATTTATACCTGTTGTCGGTGTAAATATAGCGATGCTTGCCGAACGATTGCACCAAGCGACTGGTTTAGGAATGTTGTTTTCCTATTTAGATACTGTTTCTGGTTCAGCAATAGGTAAGTGTACGCTTTTTTCTTTAGGCATTACTCCTTATATTACTGCATCGATTGCTATGCAATTGTTGACGCTTGCTATTCCACAACTAGAGCAGTTGCAAAAAGAGGGTGAATACGGAAGAAAGCTCATTAATCAATATACGCGTTATTTGACTTTGGGAATCGCTTTTGTATCAAGTTTTACTTATGCAACAGCTTTACAAGCCGCTGGTTTGGCGTTACAACCTGGTATTGGATTTACCATTTTGTTTGTTATTTCTATGACGGCTGGTGCCATGTTTGCTATGTGGCTTGGAGAGCAAATATCGTTGTCAGGTGTTGGCAACGGAGCTTCGATGCTTATTTTTGCAGGTATTATTGCGAGAATGCCAAGTTTGATAGGACAAACAGTTCAATACATCAATCTTGGTACAACAGATATCTTGAGTGTAGCAATTGCAACCGTATTTTTTATCGTTATTGTTGCTTGTATTGTTTATCTGGAGAAGGGTGAGCGGAAAATTCCCGTTCAATATGCCCGACGTATAGTTGGAAATCGTGTATATGGTGGCCAAAGTTCATACATTCCATTTAAAATTAATCCCGTAGGTGTTATGCCGGTAATTTTTGCCGGTGCGGCATTAAATTATCCTTTGATTATATCAAACGTATTGGCTGCGCGATTTGAATCATTACAGTTTTTACGTGATATTTTTACTAATCATACGGTCTATATTTCGTTGGAATTTATACTGATTATCTTTTTTACCTTCTTATACACAGCATTGGTATTTAATCCAGATGAGTTAGCGGATAATATTAAGAAAAATGGTGGATTTATACCTGGTATCCGTCCTGGAAAAAAAACAGCCTTATTTTTTGATTATATTTTAAATCGCATAGGCTTGGTCGGTGCAATTTATCTTGGTATCCTTGCCATTGTTCCAGACATAGTAAAAATAATTTTAGATGTTCCGTTTTTGCTCAATGGTATTTCGTTGTTAATCGCCGTAGGTGTTGCTTTGGAAGTCTCTGCGCAAATGGAATCATATTTAATAGAACATCGCTATGAAGGCTTTTTGTCTTCAGGTAGAGTGAAAAACAGAGTGGCACGTTAAGTATTATGCAAAAGAAACTTTTATTATTTTTAGGTGCACCAGGTTCAGGAAAAGGAACGCTTTCTCAGCGTTGTTCTACTGAATTGGGCTATGAACAATTATCAACAGGTAATTTGTGTCGCGAACACGTTGCACAGTGTTCAGATATAGGCAAAAAGATAGATTTAGCCTTAAAATCTGGTAAACTTATAGATGATAGCTTGATAACAGACATGGTTATTCAATGGCTTCAAGGCAATCCTCAAAAAACGCAAATTATTTTAGATGGATATCCTCGAACAATTATTCAAGCTGAAGTTTTTAATACATTTGCAGTATCTAATGAAGAAATAAATCCGCTTGTGGTACGTTTGAAAGTTTCTGAACAGGCAGTAATAGATCGTTTGAGTATGCGTCTTATTTGTTCGAATCAAGGATGTCAGGCTGTCTATTCACTTTTGCCAGGTTCAGGGTGTTCTCCATTGAAACAAGATATTTGTGATCAATGTGCTGGTGTATTAATTAAGCGATCTGATGATGAAATTGATGCAATTAGAAAGCGTTTGAAATTATATAGTGAACATGAGCAGCGATTATTAGATTTTTACAATGCTCGCGATTATTCAATTATAGACCTTGATGCTTCAAAGTCGGTAGAAGACATTTTTAATGAATTTAAGCAGCGAGTTATTGCATGATAACTATTAAAAATGAAGAAGCTATTTCAATTATGCGTGAAGCAGGTGTGCGACTAGCTACTATTTTTACCAAGATTGAAAAATTAATTAAAGCTGATATCTCAAGTGCTGAAATTGATCGGCAGATTGAAGTTTGGTTAGGTGAAAGTGAGATGCGTGGCGAGTCAAAAGGATTTTATGGCTACCGTCATGTTAGTTGTATTTCATTTAATGATGAGGTTGTTCATGGTGTGCCATCAAATGCCAAGCTTGTAAAGATTGGCGACTTGGTTAAGGTCGACATTTGTGCTTCATGGCAAGGTTATTGTGTTGATATGGCGCGTACTTTTTTCGTTGGTGAGCCAAGTAAAAAAGTAAAATTATTGATTTATGCGGCGCAAGCATCTTTGGATGCTGGAATAGCGGAGGCTCGTCCAGGAAGGCGGTTATCTGATATTTCGGCAGCGATTCAACGTGAGAGTAAGCAGTATGGTATCGTACGTGATTTTGCTGGTCATGGTATTGGAAAAACGATGCATGAAGCGCCAGAAATTGCAAATTTTGGCAAATCAGGCCAAGGGCCTTTGCTCAAGGCTGGTATGACGTTTGCAATTGAGCCAATGATTACCATGGGTGATTACCCGGTATATGTGGCTGAGGATGGTTGGACGGTTAAAACAAGAGATAAAAGTTTGGCGGCACATGTTGAAGATACCGTGCTCATTACTGAAAATGAGCCAGAAATTTTTACAAGATTACAAAATGCGAGGATTAAATGAAGCAGAAGGATGATGTAGTCCGCGTAGAGGGTGTTGTTAAAGACACCTTGCCTAATGCGATGTTCAAAATAGAGATTGAAGGAGGGCATCAAGTTTTGGGGCATGTTTCAGGAAAGATGCGGATGAATTACATACGTATTTTGCCTGGCGATAAGGTTATTTTGGAACTGTCGCCGTATGATTTAACGCGCGGCAGAATTATTCGGCGCTTTAAAAGTTAAAGGATAACTATGAAAGTACGAACATCAATAAAGAAAATGTGTGAATGGTGCCGTATTATTCGACGTGATGGCATTGTGCGCGTTATTTGTTCAAAAAATCCGCGACATAAACAACGTCAGGGGTAAGAAGAGCATGAGTAAAGGATATTTGTATGGCAAGAATTGAAGGTGTATTATTACCGCACAATAAGCGGATAGAGTATGGTCTCACGTATCTATATGGGATAGGTGTTAATTCATCTCGTAATATTTTGAACAAGCTTAAGATTAGCTTTGATAAGCGTGTTAAAGATTTGACGGATGAAGAAGTTGCAGCCATACAAAAAGAGCTGACCAATAATTATGAGATTGAAGGTGAATTGCGTAAAGAAATAATGCTTGATATTAAGCGTTTACAAGAAATTGGTTCTTATCGTGGTTTGCGTCATAAAAGAGGGCTTCCTGTGCGTGGGCAGCGTACAAAAACAAATGCGCGTACTCGTAAGGGTCCTCGTAAGGCTGCTATTGCACTTAAGAAAAAAGCTCCTGCGAAAAAATAAGTAAGCAAATTTTAGTGAGTTGAGGCTCTATGGCATATAAAAAGAAAACAAAAAAAACAAAAAGACATGTTGATTCTGTAGTCGCGCATGTAAAATCAACATTTAATAATACAATTGTGACGATTACGACTGAGTCTGGAGATGTACTTTTAACAAAAAGTGCGGGTGCGTTAGGTTTTAAAGGTTCTCGCAAAGGTACTCCATATGCAGCTGGGCAAATTGCTTCAAATTTAGCTCGTGATATGGAGCCATTTGGTGTAAAAACTATGGAAGTTAACATGCAAGGGCCAGGTTCTGGAAGAGAATCTGTGGTGCGTTCATTTCAAGCAGCGGGAATAACTGTTACCATGTTGCGTGACGTAACGCCATTGCCTCATAATGGAACCCGTCCACCAAAAAAACGACGCGTTTAAAGAAATGGAATTAAGAGGAATTTGACAATGGTGAATGTAGATAAGCGCAAAAAGCCAGATGAAAAAGGTAAAGAGCAAAAGAGTAGTGGCAGTGGCATCGTAAAAAAACGTATGAAGAAGATTTCAGAATATGGTAAACAGCTTCTGGAAAAACAAAAAGTTAAAGAAATTTATGGCGTACGTGAAAAGCAGTTTAGGCGGTTTTTTGATATGGCCGTAAAGACTGAAGGAGCGCCAGGTGACAACTTGTTGCGCATCTTAGAGCGACGTTTAGATAATGTACTTTATCGTCTTAAATTAACTAATACACGTCGTCAAGCTCGTCAAATTATTGTACATGGACATGTATTAGTTAATGGAAAAAAAGTTTATTCTCCGTCTTATCAAGTAAAAATTGGCGAAGAAATTTCGTTAGCAGCAAATGTTGGTTCTAAGGAGAAATTTTTAGAACAAGTAATCGATAAACGTTTGAATATTGGTGTTAAAGTTCCTGAATGGTTGGAATTGGCAAAAAAAGATCGCAAAGGAAACGTTTTACGTTTGCCAGTGCGTTCTGATGTTCAAGCTCCAATTGAAGAACATTTAATTGTAGAGTTGTATTCCAAGTAATAGAAGCCTAGATTTGTGGGGTAAAGCGAATAGGTTAAAAATTGCAGGAAAAATAGATGAGCAAAATGGAATATCAGTCATTGACGCTTCCGCGTTTGCGTTGGGAAAAGAAGAATGTAAACGATATGTATGGCGAGCTTGTTGCTCAGCCGCTTGAGCTTGGTTTTGGTATCACGCTCGGAAATGCGTTACGTCGTGTTTTATTGGCAGCAGTCGAAGGATCTGCTGTTACGTCAGTTGTTATTAATGGGGTTAATAATGAATTTTCATCATTGCCAGGTGTTATTGAAGATGTCATGCAAATCCTGCTTAACATTAAACAAATTGTAATTCGCAATACGACTGGCAAATCTGGTGAAATGCATCTCAAAATTTCGGGAAAAGAAAAAGACAAAATTACCGTTGGTGATATTGTTCCTGATGCAAACTTAGAATTGGTTAACAAGGACCATGTTCTAGCCCATTTGGCTGAAGATGGTGAACTTGATATACGGTTCTTTGTAGAATCTGGACGTGGCTATAAGGCTGCTAAATGGCCGGTTGGTACTTCATTGCAAGCTGATAAACGTATTTATTTAGATGCAATGTTTTCGCCTGTTTCAAAAGTATATTTTGATGTTGAAAAAACACGTGTTGGTAAGGATATAGATTATGATAAGTTAATCTTGTATATCTTTACTAATGGTGCTCAACGTCCTTCAGATGTGCTTAATTATGCTGTTTCAGTTTTAAGAACACAACTTGAGCATTTCCTGATAGCGTCAGAAATTCCGTTTAATGAAATTTCTGAAGTGTTACCAACTAAAGAAGAAGTTGTTAGTGAAAAAGAAGAATCAATTCTCAAAGATGTTCCGGTTGAATTATTATTAAAATCAATCGATGAATTGGAATTGACCGCTCGTTCTCATAATTGCTTGGAAAATCAAGGTATTAAACGTATTTTAGATTTGGTTAACTTAAGCGAAGATGAAGGCCTTAAAATAAAGAATTTTGGTCGTAAATCATTGAATGAAGTTAAAGAAGCAATGCAAGGCTTGGGTCTTTCATTCGGTATGAATATCAAAGAAGAAGATGTGATTAAAGCACTTAAACAACGTGGTGCTTTAGAGGCTGAAAAACAGTAAAAAAATATAGAAAAATTGGAAATCATCATGAGACATCGTAATGCTCGAAAAAAACTTAACCTGAAATCTCCTCATAGAACTGCGTTGTTACGTAATCAGGTTATTCATTTAATTGAACATGGTTCATTACAATCAACCAAAGTGCAAGTTAAAGAAGTACAACGATTAGCAGAAAAAGTTGTAACAATTGCGCGTCAAGGTAAAGATTTTAACTTAAGACGTCGTGTTAAGCAAATTTTACCTTATAAAGAGAGTGCTTTAGTTAAGTTATTTAATGAAATTGCGCCACGTTATACAGAACGTGCTGGTGGTTATACACGTGTAATTTCAATGGGACGCCGTATGAGTGATACAGCTCCTATAGCTCGCTTAATGTGGGTTGAGTCACAAGAAGTTGTGGCCGAGTCGTCCAAGAAATAACAACTATTATTTAGACTAAAAAAAGAGAGAAGTTTAAAAAGCTTCTCTCTTTTTTT
>CAYPXP010000051.1:0-6703 GCA_964414965.1 uncultured Pseudomonadota bacterium | reverse complement strand
CATACGGCTCAATATAAAATTCTGTTAAAATTTTTTGATACGTTGTTCCAATAAGCAAGAGCGAACAAATTTTAGTAAATTTCATTAATTCCTTTCTTTAGTTAGCTTTTGACCAATCAAGCTTTATCCAAAGCTGGCATACTGAGCCCATTAATCCATTTATAACTATGTACATTGTTCTATATTACAGAAAGCGAGCTTACTAAGTTTCAGATAGATTATCGCAAGGCAAAGGCAAAAGAAAAGGATTATTTACAAAATATAAATTTTTTAATTTTTCCAACAAAGCCAAAAAATCCAGCGCTTTGTCCTTTTTTATAATCACAACGATGATTAACAATAAATAAATGATTATCTAAAAATATAAGCAGCTTCTTAGAGTCTTTGTATTGATATTACTTACTTTTTTGGACAAAAATAAACCAAGCAGAAAGCAAGAATAATATTTACAAGCCATTTATCAATATGGTTCAATACAACAAATTTGAGTGCAATAAAAAAGCTCATTAATTTAAAACCGATTGATCTTCAAATCATTAAAATAGAAAAATTAAATAAAATGCTTGAAAATCAATGTAATGATTTAGCTATTCGATCTTTTTCTGCGATTTATAAGCAAGCATGGAATAATACATTTAAACAAAAGGCAATTGCTGGTTTTCAAAACTATTTAGAGCAATTCAAAAATAACCCTCAGGATTGGATTTTCTTAATAACTCAATGCGATACTATTTTATCAGGATGGGCTCTTTTTTATATTGATAAACAAAAGCAAAGAGTCATAATTGAACATCTCTCAATTGATCCTCAATTCTGGAGGAAGGGATTAGGCAAAAAACTTATCTTTTCTCTGATAGATTATTATCCAAAAATAAAATCCTTTGCTGTTGTAACTCGAACAATTAATAATATAAGTCCAAAATTTTATACTTCTCTTGGTTTCATAAAGACAGACTTTTCTATTGCTGGTTACACAGAACCAATGCAGGGATATGAATTGTTTTTATAATAATTAATAATCCTGAACTTAGTCCACGGCGCATTATACAAATGTTTGGTTTAAAAAAAGCGTTAGAAAATTTTACGTATCGTGAATTTCGAAACATGTTTAAAAGTTATAACAAAAGAAGTTGGCATCGCTTGATGAAAGATTTCAAGGAGATCAAGTTACCAAACATTCAAAGTCCTTTTGGTATTATTCATAAACAGCTGCTTGTATTTAAACCGTTAAAACTGAAGAAGTTTTTCTGATGGTTTTATTACTAAAAAATTGAATTATATATGTTAAAATTGTAGTATCTAGCTATGAAAGATTAAGGGTTTTTAAGCGTGTGAGACAATGATAAAAAAAATAAATCCACGATTTGTTTATGATGAGAATGGGAAAAAAACAGGGGTTGTTCTTGCTCTAGAAGAATTTGAAAAATGTATAGATATTCTTGAAGACTATCAAGATTATATGCTGGTCAAACAACGCAGCGCAAAAAAAGAAAAACTTATTCCACACAAAGAAGTTGTTCAAAAAACCTTGAAAAGATTAAAATGACTTTTAAGAATAAGTTTTTGCATTATTCTATTTCTTGGAAAAGAAGTGCAGAAAAAGATCTTGAATCAGTTCCTCATCATTATGCTAAGAATATTCAAGCAAAAGTAGAAAAAATTATTGAAATTGATCCTACTTTAGACATTAAAAAGCTACAAGGTTATTTTGATATTCCAACGTATCGATTACGCGTGGGAGATTATCGAGTTATTTTTGAAGCATATGAACATAAAATTATCATTCTTGTTGTTGCAGTGAAACATAGAAAAGATGCTTACTAAGGAAATAAAATGGTCAAGACAAAAAAATTCTCACGGATTAAGCCCAATTATATTAAAGATGCAAAAGGCAAAACAATTCAGGTCTTGCTTGATATGAAATCTTATGATTCAATGGTTGCCCGTATCAAAGAATTTGAATCGATTGTAAAATCAAAAAAGAAAATAAAAAAAATCTAAAGTTATGACGCCCTCGCTTTGCGAGGGCGTCATAACTGATCTCAACAAGCGCTCAATATAGATATTGTCAGCCCATCGTCCCTTCCCATCCATGCTAATTTTTATATTTTTTTGTTGTAATAGTTTTACCCACTGATTGCTCGTAAATTGGCTACCTGACAACTATTAACAATTTCGGGAATCGCTTTCGAAAGTGCGTCCTCAAGCGCATTTAGACAGGAGGCAGTGTCCAAAAATATAGACAATGTCCAACCCATACATCAATCAAACAAATGAGATAGACAAATCCTTTTCGTAATTTGATATATGTAATATCTATTTGCCAAGCTTTGTCTGGAGCGTTAATTTCATTCTTTTTCAACAAGTAATCAAACCCTTTGTGATTATAATTTTTGATCTGACCCTTATTAAATTGCTCAAATTCTTCATAAGTTTATCAGTTGTTTTTTCTCAAATATAGTTGTCCAGTTTCTGGGGGTCATTATACTTTTTTGGACAAAAATAAACCAAGCAGAAAGCAAGAACAATATTTACAAGCCATTTATCAATATGGTTCAACACAACAAATTTAAGTACAACAAAAAAGCTAGCTGATTCATAGCCCAAAATAAAGTCCATAATAGGTTGCCTAACCAAATCACCTTTTATACCAAAAAGTATCGCCGCAACAACCAAAGATTTGGTAAATTTTGTTTTACCAGGGGTCAAATATTGGAGATGATAATATAAAAAGACGTATACGGCAATCATAGCAATCGCTGTTAAATACGCTGTCCCCACAACAATAAAACTATAGGTTGATGGATCAGGATTAAAATTAATTCCCAGCCTGGTCCCTTGTTCGATAATTGCATTGATATAAGGCTTTGCTAATCCCATGATAGAGATGTGAATAGTCAACGAAAGAATAGTCGCAACTATGGTGCATATAGCTGCTTGAAATAACTTAAAATTCACTACGAAAATCCTTCTACATTTTTTCGTTAAATAACTTTAGTTATATTTTATTATGAAATCCCATAATTAGGCAACTAAGATATTTGATAATAGTAATGTAGAACACAGATAAAATTATGGCGGCAGACATTGGGCACACTTCGAACTTTTAGATGGAGTGAACTCAAGGAACAATTACATTTGATAACCATTCAAAATGCTTAACAAAGATGATCCAAGACCACTTTTTTCAAAAAGCATGCTTTACATGTGTAGATCGACAAACACATTTATGTCTTTTTTAATAAGGTGCCCCTCGGTTTATTAAAAGATTTACAATTTCGGCATTTTCAACATTTTCTAGTGCTAGTAATTTTGCATAAGACAAGGCTGTTTGTGGAGGATTCGTTGTACTTCGACGGCCAGGCACAGATGGACCAGCCTTTTTGGTTAAATCGGCACCTGCGTCTAACAAAAATTTTACAGCACTGAGATTGTTAGCTTGAATAGCAATATGTAAAGGTGTCCAACGACATCCACCATGTATAGGCTGGTTTGGATTTGCACCATTCTTCATTAATAATTCAAGTAATTCAACGAAATAAAATGGACTACAAATTGCCGATACCCATGCACTTTTGTATTGAACAATGTTATTGCCAATTATTTGACCCTGATTAACGCTCGAGTTTATATCGTAGCCACGATTGATAAGTTCCTGTAAAAACTCGAGTATCATATCTTTTATTCCGAATGAATCAATATGCGTAACAATATATTCAAAAGGATCACCACCACAAGTAAGAATTCGGGAGACAGGTGTATTTTTATCATATTTTAATAGAATAAGGGCTGTTTTAACATCGTGCATCATTAATAAAGCGTATGATAAAGGATTCGATAATCTAACACCTCTAAATTCGCCGTATCTACCCATAAAACTATCCATAAGATCAGACTTTGCACCACATTCTAACAATGCCTGTGCAGCCTTAAACTTAGTGAGAAAAACAGCCAGGCCCAAGGGATGCAATCCTTGTGAAATAATATTCTCATCATTGGGATCTGCGCCAGCATTTATCGCATTCTTTACATCATCAGCCGAATCATTTAATATGGCCCGATACAACATGTTTTTGGGACACGGAAGAATAGCACCACAACGTTTTAGTGTCTCTACTGAATTATACTTTTTGAAAATAGTAGCCCATCTAATTGGCGCCTTACCATCCTTAAAAAGATTAACATCTGCACCAGCCTTAACAACTTGCATGATTTCTTGTGTTGAATTTTTCAATATTGCCTCATGCAACAAATCTTGCAATTCCTGTTGTGATTTAATTGGTTTTACTTCAGTATCAGCACGACTAAAGATCGGAAGATCATAGTCAACGTGAACAGATGCATTACTATTGTTTATAATACGGGTATTTGTACATTTCGCATTTATTCCGAAGCAAAGCAATACACTTAAAAATAATAGAATATAAAATTTCATACAACCTCACATTATATTAAATGATTATATATTATACATGACGCTCTATAGGATAGCGCCTTTCTCCAACAATAACTCTATGATTTCTTGCCTCTGCTTAGAAGAGCCACACCTTTCTATTACAGATGAAAGCAGGGAGCATACTTTACCCCGAGGCCTTATTTTTTGGTTTATATCAGCCCCAGCTGCTATTAAAATTTGAACAATTTTTTTGGTTGGCAAATCGACTGCCGACAATGACAATGGAGTATAATAATGAGAGGTATTTTTGGCTTCATAATTCGGATTTGCTCCACGAGTTATCAAAAACCTAATTGCCTCTTCCCCCTCCAACTGTCTGTAAAAAGCTAGAATAATGGCTGTATTCCAAAGTTCGTTAACATTATATCCGTGACACACTAATTCTTTTATTAATTCAAGCGCAACATCATAATTTTTTTGGCATATCAAGGATCGACGAATAACACCCGTAACTTTTTGTACATCAAAATTAAGCTGACCCTGTTTAACTAGTAATAGTAAAAACTTTATGTCCTGCATTTTTATTATCTGTTGAGCACAGAAATCGTCGAAAGTCACACCTAATTGAATTAATTCAGCGATAGCATTATAACGGTTAAGTAAAATTGCCCATAAAAGAAGCGGCTTGTTGTCTTTCCTTTTATTAATATCTGCACCAGCTTGTACAGCTTTTTTGATTTCTACCACTGAATCATTCAATATTGCCTTATATAGTGCATCCTGTATGTCATTCATCTTTGTAATAAGTATATCAGCACGATTATGCGCAGGAATACCAATATCAGCCCGTAATGACTGGTCTGAATCGTTTACTATATGCACTGATTCAATGATGTCCGCATTAGCACTGATAAACATCAGAGCGCTAAAAAATAATATATTAAATTTCATACAACCTCATATTATATTAAATGGTTTAGGTGCTATATGGCAGCATTTTCAAGAAACTCAGAACGAAGGCCACGATCTCATTACTTCTTTATGTTTATCTCGTCGCAGCTTCGACTCGGAACTGAAAATTGCTGCACAGAATCACCGTTATCTTTTGAAACACAAATGTTCAAAGATTGATCTTGATCATTTACAACCTTGATGGTTTGAATTGCCTTGTTATTACACTGGACAGGCAACGCAATAGGCGCATCTTTTTTTTGCTTTGCTGCTGTTAGTGTACAAACAACAGATACTTTCTTTTTCGATACAGCATCTTCCTTTACGCTTGGTCTGACTTTGCGTCTAAAAAAAAGCTTCCTAAGGTAAAGGTAAGAACCAATTAAGACGATTGCCAAAGCAGGAGCTGCAATATAACGATTTTCAACAACAACATCTCTTGTTTGAATAGCTAAATCACTTATATTTTGCATGCTTGGCAATGATGACCACACATGAGTCAATAAATTAGTCGACTGATTATTGCTTTCATCTATTGCTCGAGTTGGTATAGCAAAAAATACACATGACAATATAATAGCAGATATATATGTTCGTACAGTTGTCATTATTATTCCTCCATTATGAGTTAAGTAAATTGATTAACCACTAAGTTGTTACTCAATGGTCAATCAATTTATATCTACTTCAAAAAATGTTATTTAGCTCCGTACTGAAGCAAACAAGCAGCAGCATTAACCATATTAAATGACAAGGCCCAATTAAGAGGAGTTTTACCTTCTCTTAATTTATTAACATTTGCACCCTCAGCAATAGCTTGCCTTATTTCTTTAGCAGAATTTCTAAAAATACCTACAAATAACTTATCCTGTAATGTATTGAGTTCTGTAACTTTTGCTATGACAAATGCTTTCGAGTAAACAGGCACTAATTGACTAACAACAAAAGAATTGTCAGCGTTATTTGCGGCCCACTTAATAATTTGTGCGCTATCATTAAGTACCTCGATACATTGTGTTGAATCTGCCTTAGCACTCACAAATGCGAAAGTTAGCATACTGGTTACAAAAATACTGTTTTTGAACATATTATGTTCCCCCTAAATTAAAAAAAAATAAAAAATCCACCTAATTAATTGCGTATGTAGCGGATATTGAATGGTAACGAAATATCTTTGGATTTTGTTTTAATTAATGATAAATTAGTTAGACATGAAAATATTAAGATTGATATAGATTCGTTCATAATAACCCCTACTTAAACTACACTTAATGTTATCACATTTAACCGAAATTGACAATGAGCTCGCAAGTAAAAAGTTGGAAATTTTTTAATATTTCTAAGTGAATATTTAAA
>CAYPXP010000050.1:0-6776 GCA_964414965.1 uncultured Pseudomonadota bacterium | reverse complement strand
ACAAAAATACTGTTTTTGAACATATTATGTTCCCCCTAAATTAAAAAAAACAATTTTTACGAAAATTAAATATTAAAGTCCTCTGCTTGAAGATCTTCCAACAATCTTATGGATGTTTTTGTAGCGATTCTTTGCAGGTATTGAGTTACGGCAGCTTTGCCTTCATGGTTATCACCTAATCTGGTACCGCTACCATATTGTGCAAATAAAGCCTCTTTTTGTTGAATATAATTCTTTAAGATATCTTTGCATGTCCAAGCAAGTTGATGATATTCGTTTTTATTGATTTCACGTGTAGCTGGTATCGAATAATAGCGAAAGGTTTTTGGATCCTGTTTTAATTGAGCTGATAAATTAGCTGTTATTGTTAGGCATAAAAAGATTAGAATCGATATACATTTATTCATAATTAACCCCTACTTAAAGTATATGTTTAATATTACCATATTTGCTAAAAGCTGACAAGTTGTGTGAAATGGAAAAGTTGACAATTTTTAAATATTTCTAAGTGACTATTTTTTAATACTTGCATAAAGAGACAAATAAATTTACCAAATTAAAGAAAGTATAAATAAAAATCTTTACTTGAATTTACATCTGCATGAAACTTTAAATAATAGCCTTAAGGCTTTACCAATAATAAAAGTTTCGCAACCAGAGTATATTAAAAAGATAAAAGAGAAATATCTAAACATAACATAAAAATTAAAAAGGCGAGAAAGATGCAAAGTAAGAAGAGGGAGTCGTTATGGCTCGAAGAATATAAAGATTGTTTCACATTCAAAACTAAACCTGTAACGGGATTATTTCTTGAGCGATTTTTTACCGATTTAGTTAAAGAAGCAGCTCATAATGAAGATGTACTAACAATGGCAGATCTTTTTATGCGTAAGGGTGTTCCAAGTGAGACGTATTACGGGTGGGTTAAGAGATATCCTATAGCCTCTGAGGCAAATGAAATGGCCAAAGGGTTCATTGCTAACCGAAGAGAAAAGGGCGCTTTAAAACGCAAATTTGATGTTGGCATGGCGATGTTCTCAATGCCTATGTATAGCGATGAATGGAAAAAGCTTGTTGAATGGAAATCTTCTTTAAAACAAAAAGAAGAAAAAGCCAAAGGCAACATAACTGTTATTATGGAAAAGTTCGCGGAAACTAACCATGTTCCTTTGAAACAAAAAATTAACTGAAAATTATGGATGATTTTTTTGATTGCGTTGATGAAAACAAAAAGTGGCGGTGCCAACGATAAAATTCTGATGAGAATAAGATAACTCAAAAAGCTTACGAATCAAAATCTGCAATATATCCACCTGCCTTATTTATAATTCTTTAAGGAAGGCTCCCAGCGAATATTTTTAAGCTTCTGGATGCATCCAGAAAGCGCTTTTAGTGTATCTTTTGATTCATCGCTAATAACAATGCGTTTTTTGCGAAGAATTGCTCCATAGCGAGTTATACCTAGAGCAATAAAAAGTCGATAAAGCACCCCATCTATTGCAGCCTTCTTCAAAAACTGCTTTGCATTCCCTCCGTCGATTATCAGTTTCGGGGATATCTCTTGAAACTCTCCAGGATTATCATACAACCCCTCAATAAAATCATATAAAGGCTTATAATCTAGCTCTTGAAACGAATGTATATGACAAAACTCAACAATCCCCGGCTCCCACTCAATTTTCAATCGCAACTCAATATGATCCTCAAGAACCAACTCAATCGCGTAAGGCAATGACTCCTTACATTCCAAATCTTGATAACTAAGTGGGGGCCACAACTCCCTAAAAACTATCTTTAATGCATTCTCGATATTCTTCCTGGCAAAGAAAGTCACCTTGTTTTTATTTTGCCTCTTATTTTTGATGGCCTTTACCTCAGCCCTTAAACCATGCAGATATAACAGAAAAACACTGCGATCACATTCATCAGTATCATTATATTTAAGGTTTTTTTTTCTTAGAAAGTCACGTGGTACTAGGCTTGCCCATTCAATGCAAGAAAGTGTATCCCACGCTACCCAAGCAGGAATGATATCCTTTGCTCTATTGTGCCAGTCAAGGATCTCATCAAACTCTATTAATGCATAAAAGGAGGGAGAAAAAGTAAATCTATCAATATCCAGCTTCACCTCAAGAACAGAATTCATATCTTCTCCGTATTGTTTTGAGCAAGTTACTCTAGCATATCCCACCAGCAAATCCCATCGCCCAAGGTTCAAAATCTCATAACACAAACACTTTATAAAATCATGAAGGCTATGAATATAACCAGGAATTGCGTGAGCACGATGTTCTTCTCGTAAGGCGCCACAATTAGAACACATAGGTTCAGGCAACTCTTCTCGTCGACATTCTAAAAGCACTTCAATAATACATACCCGTTGCCTTATTGCTGTCAACTCTAAAAGGCCTTCTTTCTGCAAACGTTGCCTTAACGTAAAAAAACAATTTCTAATCTCGTCCTTAGCTTTTTTTTCTAATGAATCACGTTCCGCCTGATGACACGTTTTTTCGTTCATCCATTTTGCATGTAAATTACCAAGCAAACGACGCATTAGTGGAATAATTCTCGTTGTGAGAACCTCATAATATTGATGATCAGTTGTTCTTGAATAGAGTATTCCAACATAATACTTCAGCGCCGCTGAATATATAGGTAATTGCGTTTGATCAAACTTTAATTGTTTCCGCATCAGATGTCTCTTAAGTAGCAACACTAACAAGTATCATCAGAATACCGCACACATCGAATGATTGCGAGCACCAACCATCAAAGATCCCTCACCATTACCGTACCAGAGCATATATTCAAGCATTAATTTGTTTTACATATCAAGAACCGTGGGATAGTAAAAACAAGAGCAGACTTATACCTATGAAAGCATCAACAAACCGACAAGCAATATACATACAAAAGCCCTATGCACGAGAAGCTCCAGATAAATCCAACATAATGGGATTTTTTCTACTCCTGTACAAAATCAACAAGCGCAACAAAAAGAAAAACCCAACTAAATAAAAAAGACCGGTGACAGCCGGCCAGAAAGGAATAATGATATGTTTAATTATAATAAAACAAGGCGTCAAAATCAATATAATACCGCCTTAAATGTACAAGACGTTCTTACTATGATTGCCCTCAAAACTAACTACCAACCCAAAAAACATGGTAGAGGTTACACTGTGTGCTGTCCAGCACATGAAGACAAAAACCCAAGCCTTTCAATCTCTGAAGGTGATAACGGAAAAATTCTTATGCATTGTTTTGGCGGATGTTCTATCAAAGAAATTTGTGATTCTATAGAAATTCAAATCTGTGATTTATTCCCTGACAAATAAGTGAATATCATGATTAATAAAAAAAGGATTGTTTATCATTATCAGGATGAAAATAGAAATCTTTTATTTTCCAAAGTACGCATTGAAGGAAATGGAACAAAGGAATTTTATTTTGAGCAAGAAGAAAATAACGTAACAGTAACAAATATTAAGGGATGTAGAAAAGTACTCTACCGTCTGCCAGACCTTTTGTTTGGTATATCGCGTGGTCTAATTATTTTTTTGGTTGAGGGAGAAAAAGATGTAGATACGCTACTTAGTCACACAATAATAGCAACTACTGCTCCTGGATCTCTTGAATGGAATGATGAATTTACCCAAATACTTAAAAATGCTGATGTTGTTATTTTATATGACTATGACAAAACAGGTGTCAAAAGAAAAGATCTATTATGTGAACAGCTTCATAATAAGGTTAAAAAACTACGTGTAGTAGATTTGCCAGGCTTAGAGTACAGAGATTCTCATGGGCTAGATATAAGCGACTGGCTACAGATGGGTAATACTATCGAACAATTAAAAGACCTTGTAGAACAAACACCTGATTATGAGCCACAAACAAAACAAGAAGCAAGCAAACTTAAACCCATCGCTATAGAAGATTTTTTATCTTTAACACTACCTGAACGAGAAATGCTGCTCTCTCCGTTCCTTCCTAGCCAGGGGCTAGCTCTACTTGTTGCAAAACGAGGCGTAGGCAAAACTCACGTCGCACTAGGAATAGCATATGCTATATCTAGTGGAGGAACTTTTTTAAATTGGACAGCACCAGCCCCAAAAAAGGTTCTTTACGTTGATGGAGAAATGCCTGCCGGATTAATGCAAGAAAGACTTCATATGATCACGACTATGAATACTAAACATCCAACTCAAAAATTTTTACAACTACTTACGCCAGATCTTCAAGATCACGTCATGCCAAACCTTTCTTGCCAAGATGGCAGAGATGAAATTGAACCGCTTCTTAAAGAATCCGATCTCGTCATTATAGATAATATATCGTGCCTATTTAGAAGCGGCGGCGAAAACGAATCTGAAAGTTGGCAAGAAGCACAAGAATGGGCACTTGATTTGCGCAGAAGGGGCAAGTCTGTTCTTTTTGTACATCACGCCGGTAAAAGTGGCACACAAAGAGGAACAAGCAAAAGAGAAGATATACTTGATTCAGTAATAGTTTTAAAACATTCAGATGATTATAAACCAGAAGAAGGAGCCCACTTTGAAATCAGTTTTGATAAAGCTCGCCACTTCTCAGGCGATGATGCACGCTCTTTTCAAGCTCAATTAAAAACAGAAAATGGTATAACAAGATGGGAAATATCAGATGCACCAGAAGAAAAAGAAATTCAACTGATAGCCACAATGCGAAATGAGAAAATAACCATTAAGGAGATTACGGAAAAAACGGGGCTCTCCAAATCACAGATAGAATATCGCATAGCAAAAGCAAAGGAAAAAGCCCTAATTATAAGACAATAACTAAATTTCCTAATTTCCTAACACCTAGTACATTAGGAAATTAGGAAATCGCAATAACTATACCACTGTCTATGCTTTATAATGTTTGTTAATCTTAAACAATTATATAGAAAGATAAAACTGTGAATAAAATCACCGACTACATGAAAATAAAAACCGCAGCAAAATTTCTTGGGGTTACGCCAAACACATTACGCAACTGGGAAAAAGATAAAAAGATTTCTGTTTATAGAAATCCCCAAAATGCATATCGCCTTTATAAAAAAGAAGATCTCGAACAATTGCTTAACAATATAAAGCCGGCGTAAATCAATGAAAGCGATTATTTTTGCTCGTGTTTCCAGTAAAGATCAAGAAGATGGGCAGTCTATCCCTGCCCAAGTACGGCGATTAACTGAATATGCCATCAAAAAAAATTTTACGGTTGATAGTACCTTCCAAGTAACTGAGTCATCTTCCAAAGAAACTCGAAAACAGTTTGAACAAATAATCACCTACATTAAAAAATCTAAAGAACCATTTGCGTTAATCACCGACACTGTTGATCGCTTGCAACGCAGCTTTAGAGAAACTCCATTACTTGATGAGTTACGCAAACTTGGCAAGCTAGAATTGCATTTCTTACGTGAAGGACTAATCGTAAATCAACTTTCTAACAGCGCCCAACTTTTGCAGTGGGATATTGGCGTATTGTTTGCCTCAAGCTATGTTCGACAACTTAGCGACAATGTAAAAAGGAGCCAAGAACAGTGCATAAAAAATGGGCAATGGACCTCAAAAGCACCTTATGGATATAAAAACATTACACTGCCTTCTGGAACAAAAGATATCGTAACAGACGAAAATCAAGCGCCCTGTGTAACACAAATATTCGAACTATATGCAAAAGGCAACAACTCGTTTCAAACAGTCGCCTCCAAATTGCGTGATCAAGGATTTGTAAAAACATCTCGAGGGAAATCAATAACTGCTCGCACCGTTGAATTAATACTAAAAAATCGTTTTTATATAGGCATTATGAACATTAAGGGACAACTCTACCCTCATAAATACACAAAATTAATAACAGAACACCTATTCAACACTGTACAAAATATAATCAATGGTCACCATAAAGCACCGGTACAATATGCAGGAAAACCCATTTTGTTACGTGGTCTAATTAAGTGTATGAATTGCGATAGCTCTGTTTGTGGTGATATAAAAAAACAAAAATATGTGTACTATAGTTGTCACAACTCTAAACGCATTTGTAAAAAAAAATGGGTAAAAGAAGAAGTCTTACTCGATAATCTCTTGGGCTATTTTGACAATATTCAGCTTACCGATGAACAAATCAGTAAAATTATACGTCACATAGAAGAAGATGAAATACAGCAACTAGAAACCGCCAGATTGTCACAGCATCAACTCAACCAAAAGTTAAACTTTATACAGGAACGAATCTCAAAACTTATTGATATGCATATAGATGGGAAAATTGATGAACAAACATACCATTTTAAACTTGAAGAATATAAGCAAGAGCAACAAACCCTAATACTTGAAATAAAATCATACGATAATGACAATAAGGTTGAATTAATAGCGGCTAAAGAAATATTAGACTTGGCAAGAAATGCTAAAGAAATTTTTATAAGTTCGAAATTAGATGAAAAACAACAACTTCTGAGATTCTTTTTTTCGAACTTAAGACTAGATCACGAAAGGCTCGATGTAGAGCTGCGAGAACCATTTAATATGATAGCCAACATGCAAGATCAACACATATGGCGGGGCTGACGAGACTCGAACTCGCGACCTTCCGCGTGACAGGCGGACGCTCTAACCAACTGAGCTACAGCCCCAGCTTAACTGGGAATACCATATATTATTTTTGTCTAAAAACAACAAAGGAATAAAAAATGGCTCCTCGGGCAGGACTCGAACCTGCGACCTAACGATTAACAGTCGTTTGCT
>CAYPXP010000049.1:0-6796 GCA_964414965.1 uncultured Pseudomonadota bacterium | reverse complement strand
GATGGAAAACCGGTTCAGGCAGTTTATGGTTTTTGTCGTATGATCAAAAAATTGATCAATAAATTTAAGCCTGAATATATGGCTTTGGTTTGGGATAGTAAAGGTAAGACGTTGCGACATGATCTTTATGAGGCTTATAAGGCAACCAGACAAGCGCCTCCAAGTGATTTATTTGATCAAAAAATTTATATAAAGCAGTTTGCAGAGTGTATTGGCTTGGCTCAAGTTGAAAAACAAGGAGTTGAAGCAGACGATCTTATCTTTTCATTGGCAAAGAATTTTTCTGATAAAGATTATGAGGTTTTAGTAATTACGTCAGATAAAGATTTGTATCAATTGCTCAATACTCAAATTCATTTATATGATCCATTTAAAGATGAATTAGTAACTGAAGACAGTTTTGTAGAAAAGCGCGGATTTTCAGTACAAAAGTTATCGTTTTATCACGCCTTGTTAGGCGATGCTTCAGATAATATACCAGGTGTAAAAGGAATTGGTAAAAAAGGGGCAGAAGATTTAGTTGCTCAGTTTGACTCATTAGACGATCTATATCAGCGGCTTGATCAGGTTGCTAAAGTCCGAACGCGTGAGCTCTTGCGGCAACAAAAAGATAATGCATTTTTAAGTTTAAAGTTGTTTTTATTGCAATATGTTGAATTGCCCGCGGTTGATCAAGAGATTGCCTTTGATGAGACAAAATGGGTTCAGGCAGCACCATTATTTCAAGAATTAAACTTTAAAAGTTTATTACAAGAGGCGACTGTCGCTTCTGATAGAGTTTTTGTTGATAATAGTCAAACTGATGAAACAAGCATTCGAAATAAAGGTTATCAATTTAAGGTTGTTCAGAATAGTGATGATTTAAAGAAACTTGTAGCGCAAATTACTGAAAAAGGTTTTTGTGCATTGGATACAGAAACTGACGGTTTAAATCCGTTACAATGTAATTTAATTGGACTTTCACTCTGTTGCCAAGAGGGGGTTGCTTGGTATATTCCGCTTGCACATAAAACGGGTGAAAATCAGATTTCCCAAGATGAGTTGCGGGCTATATTGCAGCCAATGTTAGAAGATAAGGCAATAAAAAAAATTCTTCATAATGTGAAATTTGATCAACTGGTGTTATTGCATGCTGGTATTAACTTGAGCGGAATATTCTTCGATACGATGGTTGCCGCTGGTCTTATTGTTCCTGATTGGCAGCGTATCGGACTAAAGAGTTTATCAGAAAGTTATTTTAATGAGCGTATGATGACGTTTAAGGATGTGTTAAAAACAGGAAATTATGCTGATTTTTCACAGGTGCCTGTTGGTATAGCTGCTGAATATGCTGCCGCTGATGCTCATCAAACATTCAAATTATGGAGAGTTTTTAATAAAGAGTTGCGGGACCAGCAATTGATGGACCTGTATGAAACTATAGAGCATCCGTTAATTGACGTTTTGGTTGGGATGGAACAAGAGGGTATTTGTTGTGATGTGCGTCTTTTAAGTGACTTAGAGAAGTCTGTTAGTGAATCATTGAACATTATTGAACAAGAAATTTATTCATTGACTGGATCGATGCCTGGCACGTTAAATTTAAATTCTCCAAAACAGCTTGAGCAATTGTTGTTTTATCAATTGAAATTGCCAACACAGAAAAAAAGTTCAAAAAAGACAGGGTATTCTACCGATCATGAGGTTTTAGAGGTTTTAGCAAAATTGCATGTAGTTCCAAGGTTGATTTTGCGTTATCGGGAATTATATAAATTAAAAAGTACCTATATCAGTGCATTGCCATTAGCCGTTAATCCTTATACTCAAAAAATTCATACATCATTTAATCAAACCAATGTGGCAACTGGTCGATTAGCTAGTTCAGATCCAAACTTGCAAAATATACCAGTTCAGGTTGGCGATATTACCGTTCGTTCTGCATTTTATGCTCCTGAGGGGCACGTTTTTATTTCGGCTGATTATTCACAAATTGAGTTGCGTGTGTTGGCGCAATTATCAGGAGATTTGGTACTAAAAAAAGCATTTTTAATGGATGCTGATATTCATTCATTAACGGCAGCAAAATTATTTGATGTGTTGCCGGAACAGGTAACGTTTGATCAACGACAAATAGGTAAACGTATTAATTTTAGTATTATGTATGGCAAGACTCCTTATGGCTTGTCGCATGAATTAAATATTTCGATGTCTGATGCTAAAACGTATATAGACAAATATTTTGAGCAGTATCCAAAGGTCAAGGACTGGATGGATAAAATTGTTGAACAGACAAAAAATACCGGTTATACGATGACCTTTTTTGGACGCAAACGACAAGTGTCTGGGATTTATGAAAAAAATAGAAATCTTTTTGACGCAGCTAAGCGCATAGCAATTAATACGCCCGCTCAAGGGACCGCTGCAGAAATTATGAAATTGGGGATGATTAATTTGCAAAATGAGCTGAAAAAAAATCATTTACATGCGAAAATTGTATTGCAAATTCATGACGAGCTTTTGATTCAAGTTTCTGAGGAGGAATTACCTGTTGTTAAAAATTTAACTCAATCTACACTTGAACATGTTGTTAACTGGGAAATTCCGTTAAAAGTAACTGTTAGGACTGGAAAGACCTGGCAGGCGGTTACTAAGTAAAGGTTTTTATTATTATGAAAAAAATAACTCTTCTTATTTGTATTATAATGCCATTAGTTAGTATGCAAAATCAGCAAAAAAACCAAAAATTAGAATATGAAAAGAAAAAAGAGCAATGGGAAGAAGCTTGCCCAAAAAACTGTATAGCTGGAGCAATTTATAGTTGGTGGTGTGGCCTGGGGTTATGCATGTGGTGGAAATGTGGAAAAGAACATAAGAAACTTCGGACTATGGCACATGAATTAAGAATGAGTGGAGAATCAATAGAAGACGTGAGATGTTGTCCAGTTTGTTGTTATGGTGTATTCTCTTGCGCAGATAAAAGACTTTCTAGTGTGCCTGGTGCTCAAAGAATTTACGTCGCATCTGTTGAATCTAGGGTAAAAAGTTAGGGTGAGAATCTTTATGTGTGCTTTGAATAAAATGTTATTTTTTTCAACTTTATTTCATCCTTATTTGTTTTTGATAAGTCGATTAAAAATTAGAGAATTAGAAAGAAAAAAAACATTAGATGAGCTTAATAAAAAGAAGTTAAAGAAACGATCTTTCAAAGAGCTTTTGTGTGGTTGTGGACATATACATCAAAAAAAAGGAGAAGTGCGTGCAAGTAATACGTGATGAGGCTAAAGAAAAAAACTGTAATATTTATCAATTAGATCCTTTAAATGATAAAATAAGTTCAATTGAGTTAATCCGTGTCTCTGGCTCAGATTTAGATGTAGTAAATGCGGCGCGTGTTTCTTTGGGAAAACAATCTGAATCATTTAGTGAGCGTGATGGGAAATTAATAGATTTTCTTATGGAGCATGAGCATACTTCGCCCTTTGAGCACAATCAATTGTCTTTTCGTGTTAAAGCGCCTATTTTTGTTGCCCGGCAATGGATGCGTCATCGTATGAACTCCTATAATGAAATAAGTTATCGTTATACAAAGGCTCCACTGGAATTTTATATTCCATCAGAATGGCGTTATCAAGATGCAGAAAATCATCAAGCATCGCAGGGATCGTTTAAGGATGATGTCTTGAAAAAACAATACAAAGAAGTGATTGATAAGGCGATTGAGGTTTATAATAGTTTGCTTGAAGCTGGGGTTGTTCGTGAACTTGCGCGTGGTATTTTGCCAGTAACGATTTATACTCAATTTATTTATACCTGCAATCTTCATTCTCTTTTTCATTTCTTAAAATTGCGAAGAAAAGCGGATGCTCAATTTGAAATTCGTCAGTATGCGTTGGCCATGGAACGCTTGGCAGAGCCATATTTCAAGGCGTCTTTTGCAGCTTGGCGTTGTTCATTAAAAGGATGAGGATTTTGATTGACTTTTTAGTTCTTTTGGTAGATAATAAAAGTATCTTCAGTAATGATAAGCTATTCTATTTTTTAATATAAAATTTTAAAGGGATTCAACGATGTCAACCCATAAGGCTGGCGGTTCTACGTCGAACGGCCGAGAGAGTCAAAGTAAGCGTTTAGGTGTTAAAATATTTGATGGGCATCAAGTCATTGGGGGCGAAATAATTGTTCGTCAACGTGGTACGCGTGTTCATCCGGGCAAAGGTGTAAAGCGCGGTGGCGATGATACATTGTTTGCAATTTCTCAAGGATATATTAAATTTCATTATGGCCCTAAGGGTCGCAAATATGTGTCAGTAGTAGAAAAGTGGCCTATAGCTTAAGTGTGTTAGGTTAGCCTATCAAGTTAGGAGAGGCATGATCAATTTCTTGCGTTATCGCTATATAAGTTATTCTTTCTTTGCATTTTTAGTAGCAGCATTTGCAGGACTTTATTATTACCGTGGTTTTAATTATAGTGTTGACTTTACTGGTGGAACTCAAATTATTTTGCGTTTTGATAAAAATGTAAGTTTAGACCAAGTTCGTAGTATTTTAAAGCAAGAAAAATGGAAAGGCGTTGAAGTTTCTGCTTTTGATAAAAAAGACGTTCGTATTCGTATCCAAGATGTTTCGGTGGAAACTATTGGATTAGGTGAAAAGATTAAAAATGTTTTAGAAAAAAGTTTACCTGATACTAAGGCTGATGTTTTGCAAAGTGAGCAAGTTAGCCCAAGTATTGGTAAGTCATTAGTTTGGAATGCTATTAAAGCGGTGCTTTTAGCGTTGCTTTTTATGTTGGCTTATATTTTTATACGTTTTAAATTTTCATTTGCGATTGGAGCTGTGGCTGCATTGATACATGATGCCTTAGTAATATGCACCTTTTTCTTATTGTTAAATTGGGAAATTTCTGTTGACGTTATTGCGGCATTGTTAATGACATTGGGTTATTCAGTTAATGATACGATTGTTATTTTTGCTCGTATTCGTGAGAAATTGAAAGAGGCTGGACGAAATGTACCGTTAGAGACAATTGTAAATGAAGCTCTTAACCAAACATTTCGCCGAACGTTGTTGACTAGTTTTTCAACTTTTTTGGTTGTAGCTTCAGTCTTATTTTTAGGCGGCGAAGCCTTACGTAGTTTGTCGTTTGCACTCTTGTTAGGCATCATATTTGGTACTTACTCTTCCATTTTTATTGCCAGTCCAATTATGCTTATGTTTTATAAAGGGGCTTATCGTAAAGAGCGTGAAAGTTCTGCTTCCGTTGCCCAATAATAAAGTTTTGTATTCAAGTTATTTGAAACATATTTTTTAATAGTTAGTTATCCTTTATGGGGGAGAAAGTTGTATGAAAACAGCTGATTTACAAGTTTTAAAAAAGGAGTTGAAGGAATTAAGTTTAAGCGATTTAATTCAACGTGCTCGTCGACATGGCGTTGTGGGCGCGGCTTTAATGAATAAAAATGATTTAATCAAGCATATTGAAGAAGTCATACAAGATCCAGAAAAAGAAGTAGAAGTAGCAGGTGTTTTGGAGAGACTGCCTGATGGATTTGGTTTTTTGCGTTCGCCAAGATATGATTATGTTTCTGGACCGGATGATATTTATGTTTCTCCGTCTCAAATTCGTCGATTTAATTTGCGAACTGGAGATGTTATTTCTGGTGTTATCCGTAAACCGAAGGATAATGAAAAATATTTTGCATTGCTTAAAGTATCTTTAGTTAATGGAGAAGATCCTTTGCTTGCAAAAGATCGTCCTTATTTTGAAAATTTATCGCCGTTGCATCCAAATGCACGCTTTAATATAGAATATGATCCAGAGCAAATTTCTACACGTATTATGGATCTGTTTACTCCTATTGGAAAAGGGCAACGTGGGTTGATAGTATCTCCTCCTAAGGCTGGTAAAACAGTTCTTTTGAAAGAGATAGCGCATAGTATTCAGCATAACAATCCTGAAGCTTATCTCATCATACTTTTAATTGATGAACGTCCTGAAGAAGTTGCTGATTTTAAACGTTCAGTAAAACAAGGATCACATGTTGAAGTGGTCAGCTCTACATTTGATGAAGCAATTGCTCGTCATGTGCAAGTAGCGGAAATGGTTCTTGAAAAAGCAAAAAGGCTTGTTGAGTCAGGTAAAGATGTTGTGATTCTTTTAGATTCTATTACGCGTCTTGCTCGTGCTTACAATACGATTGCACCGGCATCTGGCAAAGTTTTGACTGGTGGTATTGATGCGAATGCTTTGCAACGTCCAAAGAGATTCTTTGGTGCTGCTCGTAATACTGAAGAAGGTGGATCATTAACCATCATAGCAACTGCTTTGATTGAGACTGGTTCGCGTATGGATGAAGTTATTTTTGAAGAGTTCAAAGGAACCGGCAACATGGAAATTAATATGACGCGTAAATTATCAAATCGTCGTATTTATCCAGCATTTGATTTATTGGTTTCTGGTACACGGCGAGATGATTTATTGCAACCAGAAGCGACACTTAATAAGATTTGGGTGCTTCAAAAATTCTTAGGTAATATGAATCTTATCGAAGGAATGGAATTTCTTATCGATAAAATGCGTCGTTACAAAACAAATGAAGAATTTCTTGATGCCTTAGTTAAGCAAAAAGCTGGTAATGGCGGTGCTTCTTTAAGTGATGCTTCATAAATTAAAAGTTTAAATAAATTTGTTATTAAAAAGCCTCCAAATTTGGAGGCTTTTTGTATATGAAAAGATTTTTTTATTCAAAAATATCAAGAGAGAGATCATCAAATTTGTTTTGTTGTGCTTTATAATTTGCTACAAATGCTGCCATTG
>CAYPXP010000048.1:0-6811 GCA_964414965.1 uncultured Pseudomonadota bacterium | reverse complement strand
CACAACGTTTCACCAGAGTTTCTCGAAGAAATTAAAAAAGATTGGATATTATGGCACTAAAAAAAGAAAAAGCTATTCAACAAGCACTCAATGTGCTCAATGAATTAATTTCTTAAACTTACCTTAACGAAAACTCGATCTCTGATAAGTGTTTGTATTAACGAGTTCGTCCCAACCTGTCAGTCGCAATTTCAATGAAGCCTGAAGCAAAGTCAATGGGCCTTATCAAAAAAGTTTTTATTGCGCGTTCGACAAAACCCTTCAACTCGCTATAAATGGCTTGTTCAGGGCGAACGCAAATAGAAAAGTTTATGTTTTCTTAATTACAACACTAAACTATTGAACTAAGAAAAACCAAAGTATGACATCTTGAAAATCAAATTAATCAGCGTTCGCCCCGAGCGTAGCTGAAGCGTAGTCGAGGGGTTTCATCGAACGCGTCACACTTGCTTAGATCGAGTTCACGTTACCTTATTAAATACTTGCAATATGCCTTTTGTAAAACTATCCATTCCTTCCTCAACTATCCGGCTATCATCAACTGAATCGAAAAAGACTGATCCATCTGATGTTAGTGAAGGAGCACTATACGGAGATTACAACGAAAAAATGATAAAAACAGATGCTTCTTTTTTTAAACTGCAATAGCTACCTGATATTTTTGCGCCATGAGCAACCAAGTTGCAATATTCCAGTAACCACGGTCTGCCGCTAATTGCATGGCGTTCTTACCGTATTTATTGCGCGCATTAATATTAATTTTAGGATGAATTACCAGAGCTTTCACCATATCTTTTCGATTTAACATTGATGCATACATTAATGCAGTAAATCTATATTCATCACAAGTATTAGGTGAAATACCTTGAGTTAACAACTTCTCAAATACGTCATAATAATTTAATGCTATAGACCATAACAAAAGTTGCTCTAAAGAAGTATACGATAATTCATTAAAAGGAAGTGCTTGATTCTCCATGAAAAACCAAGGATCATTTTTGAATAATTCAAAATTTTCTAGATATTTTGCTATCTCATAATTGGGATCTTTACTACCTAAACACCATTCTAATGCGGTCTTATCAAATGTTTTGAGTGTCGTATCTGCTCCACAATGTAATAAAAACTTAACTATCTCTCCATTGTTCCTCATAACCGCCTTTGACAATGCAGTATAGCCATCATTGTTTTGCAGATTAACCTGTGCACCACGAGAAACTAAACGATGAACCATTTCTATATAATGCTCAGTAGCCCAATGCAATGCTGTACTGCCTCCATCATTCCGGATATTAACATCAACATTCTGTTCAATTAAATAGTTAAAGATATCAATTTTACCAAAAAGTGTCGCTTCAACTAATGGAACATGTTTATATACACCGCTAGCTATTTTAAGATTTGCGCCATTTTCAATTAAAAACCTTACCATTTCTAGATTAAAAGCTCTTACCGCAAACATTAATGGGAAAGAGTCCAACCACTCTTTATTAACATCGGCACCGTGAGAAACTAAAAATTGAACCTTTGCCATATCATTTTGCAGAACAGCCCACAACAAAGGAGACCCATAATAAATAACCTCCATATTAATATCTGCGCCGTCTTTAAGTAACGATTCAGCCCGAGGAAAATCGTCATGAGTTAAAGATTCTAAGAAATCTTGATTTACATCAGCAAAAAGCGCTGATGTAAAACTTATTAATAAAAAAAACATATTTATTAACTTCATCATAAACTCCATATAATTTTAAAAAGCGCTCAACCGACCTCTTTATAATAGCAAATAATCAAGATTTGTCAATTGAATTAATTTCTGCCTGAATAAAAAGTCGCCACAGGAAAGCACAACAAGTTGTCATAAATGAACATTCGCGTTAAGCTAAATAAACGCCTTAAAAGAGAGAGGTTTTAGTGAAAAAGAATGAATTTTCTGGAAATATTTTTATCTTTCAAGCGTTTGATGTCGGTGATGACTTTGACTTAGAGCTCATTGAAAAAAAACAAATTTTACAGACAAAAGCTTTGGCTCTCCCTAAATATTTTAAAAACTATCACACGCCTCTTTCGGTAGAGTCTTTGTACCCTCATGAATCAAACAGCTACATTTCAAGCAAATTACATGATTTTGGCGCCATTTCACTTACCTATAAAATTCCTTTTAATAAACCACTCGAAGAACTACGCAAACAGATAGAAGCAATCGACGCTACCTACCAAGAACAAAGCCTTAGTGATGCACACGTTATCTTTGATAAAATTATTAAATACATCAAAAAACCTAACTTTTTTCATCAACGAACATCGTATTTTATCATCCAATTAGATATTGATGAATCACTTGACGCCAAAGAACTTAAAGAACAATTTGGTAATACGATCGCCTCGTTATTGCGTTTTGAAAAAGAAGCTTTATCTGATTATCAACGTAAAGAAATTCTCGATGATTCTGTTAGTTATTACAAAGGAGAATTAATCATCGTAGATAGCGAAGCTTCATTTATCTATGATAGTGATTATCAGGAATTGCTTGATCTTTTTGAATTCAGTAATGTACAACAATTAGAACTTAAATATTTTGATCAACTTTTAGCAAATAAACTCAACCAACTTTATGAACGAAAAACCAAACTCATTGATACTCGTCAATTTTTACCATTTATGAGCTTGCCGCAAAGCCCTGTCGCTGATTTAGGACGTCTCAAAGTCGATATATCGGTTATCACTGATCAACTTCAAAATAGCATCATGTTAGCTGACGAACCTTATTTAACAGAAGTTTATGATCTTTTAGTCAAAAACCTCGATTTAAACAGTTGGAAAAAATCAATCGATAATAAATTAGAAATTATTGCCGGAATCAGTTCAGTTTATTATAATCGACTCAAAACTATTCGTTCTGAAATCTTGGAAGTACTTATTATTATATTAATTTTTATTGAACTATTATTAGGTATTTTTAAATAAAACTAGAGGAAATAATGAAAAAATATTTTTTACTGATCATATTGATTCATAAATTATCTGGTGCAACATTTACAAGTTTTAATGAATTAGAAAAAGCTTTTCCCAACAAAATCATTACTAATGCCACTATAACTTTTGATTTGACTCAACAAGATTTCAAAGGATGGACCTTTATTAATACTATTTTTTATGGCAGTGATTCTATGGGAAATACTGTTTTTGATAATACCACCTTACAAGGAAAAGATTCAAAATCTACTATTTTTTCAAACAGCATCAAAAGCGGCTCTTTTATAAAGGCAAAAATATCAAACGTTCAATTTTACAATCGAATAGAAAACTGTGTTTTTGATGGTGCAGAATTAGAAAATGTAAAGTTTATACAGGGAGCTCCTGGTTCTTCTTTTAAAAATGCCACCTTAAATAATATTACATTTAATGGTCCTCATGATGGCTCTTTCTCAGAAGCAAAAATATCAAATTGTACAAATGATCAAGGTAAATTATTAAAATTAAGTTTTGGAAAATTGAGTTTACCAGAAGAAAAAGTAGATAATAAATAAAAAAGGAAATAAAATGCAAAAATTTGTACTTATCTTAACCCTCTCACTTTCAATCTTTTGTCTTAATGCAGCAACTACTCCTTATAATGAGCAAAAAAACATTGAAAATGTTAAAGCGTTAGAAGATGCATCAATAAATTTTGATATTCCTGAAAACACAACCCTTTTTAAGGGTAAAACTTTGAAAAATGTAACTTTTACTAAACAAGTCCAAGGCCTTTTTGATGGTGCCATACTTGACGGAACCATTACATTTCAAATAGTACCGGAAGATGCACTTTTTACAAAAATTAAATCATCTAGTAAAGATCTTCAAATAAAAGATTCAAATAACAATGCTTATACGATTAATACTAATTCCGGCAAATTATAAAAAAAATAATTATTTATTTCGCTACCACAACTTTAGCTGGCCGCAAAACCATATCATTGAATAGATAGCCTTTTTGGGCTACATCAACAATGTCGTTAGACTGCTTGTCAGGAACGGCTATCTGTGCGATTGCTTCATGATAGTGTGGATCAAAGGTTGTTGAACAATCAATTTCACGAATTCCTTTGTCGTATAAAAATTTTGCCAATTCTTTACCAATAAGTTCAAACCCTTCTAACCATGCAGCAAACTTTTCATCATGAACCTGTTTCTGATGTTCTGTAAAGGCACGTTCGAAATTGTCGACAATAGATAATAATCCTAAAATGAGTTCCGCTTGCGCTTCATACATCCAACTTGCTCGCTCTTTAGCAATTCTTGCTTGAAAGTTTTGTAAATCAGCATTAACGCGAATATATTTATCCTTCAGATCTTGCAACTCTTTTTGACAATTTAACGATGCTTGTATCGACACATTATCTTCTGTATGATCATTCATTGCTTGTTTATCGTTATCTTTCTTGTTAGGATCTTGATGTTTGATGTGTTCATCCATAATTTTTCAACCCCTCACTAATAATAATATTCTTACTAAATTATAACACAGCAAACGACTACCAACAAGTAAAAAGGCCTGAGGAGAGGCGTCCAATGAATAGATTTCATATTTTTATACTCGCTATTTTTTTAAATACAGATGCCCTATTTTATATGCCTAACCCCTATTACCCACGACCATTTTCAGGAGAACCACGTCTCACTAAAGATTGGCTCACTACTATAAATCTCTTATTACGAGGCGGTCATAGCACCAATGGACACAATGGCCACAAACAAAAAGTTAATACATTGAATATTTATGGCTGTGAAAATTTTTACCAAATGGCTGAAAATGTCCCCGAAGCTATATTAAATTGCAATCCTAATGGTTTTCTCAACACATTATGGCAACAACAGCCACATAATACCAATTTTGGGAAAATCGCTATTAACGGCAAATTCGCCATGCTAGAATTTTATCCAACTATTACTCAAAATTTCAACCATGGCCTCTTTTTAAGTCTCACCGTTCCCATAAAACATTTCTCGGTAAAAGAACTTACTTTTTTTGATCAAACAACAAGCATATCAGCACCAAATGCAACAACGTATCGCGAATGGCAATCATTCTTCAATAACATTGAAAACAATTTACAACCTTATGGTGTTTGCTTGGGACCCACCAAATCTTCAGGTCTTGGCGATACTCAACTGATGGGAGGTTGGACCTATAGTTATGAAGAGACTGAAGTTTTAGATTTTATCGATTTTACGGTCGCACTCGGCGCTAATATTCCAACAAGTAAAACGGTGTCACCCTACATTCCATTATCAATTCCATTTGGTTTCAATCATCCCGGATTTCCTTTTATAGGAATGATATCATGTGGATTTTTTGATTGGCTTACGCTCGGTCTTAATGGCGGCTTTTTATGGTTAAACAACAAAAAAGAATTTATCGGTATGAAGACCACGCCTGAACAACAAGGGTTGACTCATTTGGCGCGCGGTTGCGCCATGGTTAAACCAGGAACCACCTGGTTTCTAGATCCCTATATAAAATGTGATCATCTTATCGGCGGATTTTCATTAACTCTTGGTTTCTCCTATGATCATGCCAATAAAACAACTATTTCACCGTGTGATCAGACTATTTTTGATAAAACAGTTGTTAATAGTGATGAACGATATGGCGATTGGCATATGACCGCATTTCATTTTGTTCTTGACTTTGACTTTGCCTCATTTAAACATTCGTGGGCCCCAAGAATTGCCTTTACGGTTGACAAGTCAATGCGTGGCAAGCGAATTTTTGATACAGCGCTATTTGGCGCGGCAATTACGGCCGATATTGAATGGTAAGACCAATTAAAGTAACCTTCCTATTGATATCCATCTTCAACCTCGATAAAATAAAAGTAAAAAGAATATGAATAATTTATTAAAAAAAATTACTGATAAAAAAAATCTACTTGACTCATATCGACCATTGCCTCCAGAACTTATTAAAAATCTTAATGAATGGTTTATTATCGAACAAACGTATACCTCAAATGCTCTTGAAGGAAACACCTTAACACGCAGCGAAACCGCCTTAGTAGTTGAAAAAGGGTTGACCATTGGTGGAAAAACGCTCAAAGAACATTTAGAAGCCATTAACTTAGCTCATGCCATTGAATACGTTCAAACATTAACTCATCAAACAAAAAAAGATATTACACTTCAAACCATCTGCGACATTCACCATATTATTCTTCGCGATATAGATAAAAAAAGTGCCGGCACCTGGCGCAAAGTAGCAGTTAAAATTAGTGGCTCACAAGCAACATTGCCCGATCCAATAAAAGTGCCTGAACTTATGGAACAACTCATTGATTGGCTTCACCAAACAAAGGAAAATTCAGTGCACGTTGCTACTGATTTTCATCTTAAATTAGTTACTATTCATCCTTTTGTTGATGGCAATGGAAGAACAGCTCGTCTCATAATGAATCTCATCTTAATACAATCCGGCTATCCACCAGTTTTTATAAGACCTGAAAACAGACTCGAATATATTAATAACATCGAAAAAGCAGAATCAACAGGAAACATGGAATCTTATTATCATTTTATGTATGAACAACTAGAACATAGTCTTGATATTTATCTAGATACAATTCAAAAAAGCATCATTAAATGATGATAAACACAAATTTAAAATGGATTAAGGAATCGGAACAATAAAATCCTGATTCTTTAATCCATTAAATTTTTAATTAATTAAAAAGGTAGGTCATCTTGAAATGGCGGCTCATCTTTAAAATCGAGTTCACCTTTATTGGGAACTAATTCATCAGAAAGAAATTCATCTTTTTTAGACTTTTTC
>CAYPXP010000047.1:0-6877 GCA_964414965.1 uncultured Pseudomonadota bacterium | reverse complement strand
ATTTCGCAAAGCGAAATGCGCCACTTGAAAAGAAGTTGTGTTTGCCCCACCCTCCCTTGCGCACACAACAAAATGATAGCTCCCTAAAATTTTGACTAAAAATATATATTGTAGTATCATTGTGATAGTAGCAAATAAATTAATATACTGCAACTTAATAGTACTACTAAAAATATATTATGTCAAAAGAACATCCATTATCAAAAAATCTAAAAAAAATGAGAATTAAAAAAGGACTTTCGCAGGATCGTCTTGCGAAGCTTGCTGATGTTGCAAATAATACAATTATTAAAATGGAACAAGGCGAGAATATAAACCCAACTCTTGATACACTCAAGAAAATTGCGAAAGCCCTTGATGTTAGCGTTGATGAATTAATTCAATGAAATTATGTTAAATAGTATGCTAGAAAATTTAAATATTGTTATCCCTCTTGTCATCTTTTTTTTAATAGATATATTTTTATTTGTTATATTTTTAATAAAGTATAAGCAACAAATAGATATATCTAAAAAAATTGATGAAATGTATTCTAAAATTCATAATGATATTAATTTTGCTGTCGTCCCGAATTCTATAAAACTTTCTCCAGGTACAGATGATTTTATACAATTTGCGATTGAAGTATGGCGTATTGAACAACGAATAATAAAAACGCAAAATATTTTGCCAGAGAACCAAAGAAAAGGAATGGAAAATTCCACAAAAAAATTAAAAAGATATTTTGAAAAATATGATATTGAAATTATAGATTACACCAATCAAAAATTTAATGATGGATTAAATCTTGATGTTCTCTCGGTTGAAAAAAAGCCAAATATTACGGAGCCAATTATTAAAGAAACAATAGAGCCGACAATTATGTATCGCGGACAAGTTGTTCGTAAGGCAAAAATTATTGTTCTAACTAAAGAAAATTAATTATGACAAATAAAAATATACAAATTGGAATCGATCTTGGTACAACAAACTCGGAAATTGCCATTAATCATAATGGTAATATTGAAATTGTAAAAAATGTTTTTGGTGATGAATACACACCCTCTGTTTTTGGTATTGATAAAGCTAAAAATAAAGTGGTGGGTAAGCGTGCTTACGAGCGATTATATAAAGACTCTTCTGAAGAAGAATTTAAAAACCATAAAGCCGAAGTAAAACGATTAATGGGCACATCGGAAACAACTTATTTTGAACGAGCTGATTTAGAAATGACACCTGAAGAAATTTCAGCCGAAATTCTTAAAAGCATGAAAGAGGATATTTTAAGAAAATACACTGATTTTGATACAGTCGCTGCCGTTATTACCGTTCCAGCTGCTTTTTCCACAATACAATCAGAGGCAACGAAGCGCGCAGGAGATCTTGCTGGATTTAATCATGTTGTTTTATTGCAAGAACCAATCGCAGTCGCAGCTGCTTATGGGTTTGGAAATGCAAAAAATGAAAATTGGCTTATTTATGATTTTGGTGGTGGAACTTTTGATGTTGCACTTACTTCCTCAAAAGACGGAGTTTTGTCAGTATTAGGACATAATGGCGACAATTTTTTAGGTGGTAAAAATATTGATTGGGAAATTGTCGACAAGGTTATTACTCCAAAAATTATCGAAAAATTTTCGTTAACCGATTTTAGTAGAAGTAATAAAAAATATCGCACTATTTTTGCACACATTAAATACGCCGCAGAAAGAGCAAAAATTGAACTATCTCAATTTGATAAAACTTCAATAGAAATTAATATTGGCAAAGATGATAAAGGTCATGAAATAGATTTTTTAATTGATTTTTCACGAAAAAAATTTGAGGCATTGATTAAGCCAATTGTCGACAAAACAATTGAACTCTCAAAAGAAACATTAAAAACAGCTGGTATTAAAAATACCGCGGTAGAAAAAATTATTTTAGTAGGTGGACCAACATTAATTCCCTATATTAAAGAAAGAATTGAGAATGATCTCAAAATTTCAGTTGACTCATCAGTCGATCCTTTAACAGTTGTTGCTCGCGGAGCCTGTGTTTTTGCTATTGGTCAAAAAATCCCGAAAGAGTTAATAGAAACAAAAGACAAAAAAGTAAAGAAAGGGACACAGAATCTAAATTTAAATTACGAAGCTTTAACTTCTGATATTGAACAATTAGTCACTGGTGTAATTAAGGGATTAGAGGATACAAGCGATGAGCACTATATACAAATTCAATCTGATAGCGGATTTTACAGTGGCTCAAAAATCAAATTAAAAAATGGAAAATTTTTAGACACTATTACGATAGAGCCAAATAAATTAAATTTATATTGGATATATTTATTTGATAAAAAAGGTAATTTAATACCAGTTGATACTGATTCGTTTACTATAACACATGGGCTGTCAGTTTCTGGTGCCCCGTTGCCACACTCGATTGGGATTGTATTGGCGCAAAAAGACATAAAAAATGGTTTTATTTTAAGCAATGTACGGGAAATGATTTTTGAGAAAGGGTCGGCTTTACCACTTAAACACCATGGAACATATAAAACAGTTAGAAAATTAGAGAAAAACGAAAATGACAACCCACTCAAAATTTTTATTGATGAAGGAGAATCAAAAATACCAGATCGAAATACTTTTGTTTGCGAACTTGGCGTAAGTGGTAATGATTTACCTTACGATTTGCCCGAGGGAACAGAGATAGAAATAACAGTTGAATTAGACGAATCTCGGGAGCTTTCTGTAACTGCTTACATTCCGCTTATTGACCTTACTCTTAATGCTCGTTCAACCGTTAAAGATGAAATTGTTGATATAAAAGATCTCGAAACTGAATTAAATGTCCAAATGGAAAAAGCAAAAACTATCTCGGAAAATTGTTCATCAGAAGAAAGAAAAACAATTGAGGACACAATTCAATCTGTTCAAACGAGCGTTAAAAATGCTCATCTTGACGAAGATGAAAAACGAAAAGCCAATAAACAAATTAAAGATCTCAAAATTGCTTTGGATAAAATTGAAAAAGAAAAAGAAATGCCACAGCTTACTAAAGAATTTCACGCTAAAACTGAAAGCGTCCAGAAAATCATAAATGAATATGCGGACGAAAAAGACAAAAACGCAAATAATGACCAACTAACAAAAATGAAGGTTGAAGGTGAAAAAGCAATAGAAGACAACGACAAAACCTTGCTTAGTCGTGTTAATGAACAAATTGAAGAGCTTGGGGCTAAAGCATTATTTTCTAACCCAGCGACATGGGTTTATCATTTTCAGCAAATTATTCAAGGCGACAAGAATTTTATCAATGAAAAAGAAGCGCGATATTATATCGAAAAAGGTAAAAGAGCCATTGAACTTAATGATATGGATGAATTAAAGCGTTGCGTTCATAATCTAATGCTTCTTTTACCCTCCGACGAGCAAGAAACAATTAAAAAGAATTTGTCTGGTATTACACAATAATTATGTCAAACACATTAAAAAATAACGCATATCATATCCTTGGGCTTGATACAACAGCGAGTCAAAAAGATATTCTTAAACGATCAAAGGAAATTATAAAGCGTCTAAAGATTGACGATTTGCCTGAATATGATCTTGATTTAGGATTGTTTGATAATTTCCGAACAGAAGAATCTACCAATGAAGCTATACGAAAACTACAAACACCCAAAAAAAGAATAAAAGAATATTTCTTTTGGTTTCAAATAGCTGATAACGTTGATGAACAGGCGCTTGGATTGATTAAATCAAATGATTTTGAAAATGCTTTGCGGGTTTGGGAAAATGTTGCAGGAAAAGGAAGTATAAAATCTTTTTCTTATAAAAGAAATTTAGCAATTCTGAATTGTCTTTTGCTTTCTATTAACGATAATAAAAGCTACTTAAAAAATTCGTTATCAATATGGAAAGAGCTTATAGAGTCAGATAAATTTTGGATTGTTTTTTCTAAAGCTTATAATTTACATGATGAACAAACAGCAAGCCAGACATTGTTACTTGATTTTAAAAAACATGTTGTAAGTTATCTTGCTGATATTTACACCGAATTATATCAAATTCATCAAAATACAGATTATATCAATCAATTTCAAAAAGTTTTTTCTACAAAAGGCACAAAAACAGAAAACGATATTTTGAGACCAGCATATAAGGCAATTAACGAAGCGGCTGAGGGACTTGAGAAGATGAATATAAGTGAGGACGGTATCATCGATAAAGAAGAAACTGAGAGCATTAAACAATTTGTTGGCAAAATTCAAAGTGAATTAAATAAACTTATTGACATTGGACTATATGATGATAGTCAGACTAAAATAATGCGTGATCGTGCGGCCAATGCATTGCGAACAATCGTTTTGGATTTACATAATAATCTAAGCGAATTGCAAAAATCCGAAGGACTATTGGATGCAGCCATTAAGTTGGCTGGCACTGAAAGTTTAAAAAATAAACTGCATGATGAACTTGAACAAATAAAGAAAAACGTTAAAGACGATGCGGAAAATGCCGTCGCTATAGAGATTCCCGGAACATTTCGTAGTGCTACCGTTGTTTTCAAGAATACATACGTTAAATACAACAAAAAGAAAATATTCTTTAAAGATGTTACATCATACTCCTTTGATTCAACAGCAACCTCTCACTCTCTTTATGGAATACCGACAGGAACATCATATGTATATAACTGGTCGGTTATCTCTAAAAAAGAAAGAATTTCTGTGTCTCTTACCGCAAACAAGGATGAGAGTAAAGCAAAAGAAGACTGGGTAAAATTAGTTAGCCTATCAGCTGGCATCATTGAACCGTTTATTGTAAAAAAAGTTGTTGAACAAATCTTTGATCGCGGAGAAACAGTAAAGTTTGGCGAAGTTGAATTCACAAAAAAAGGATACTCAAAAATGAAATTCAAGCTTTTTAAAGAAAATGAAAAAATAATGGTTTACTGGTCAGACACCATATATATTCCAAAAATGCATCAGGGTCATGTGATCTTGTGGGAAGATAAAAATGGAGAGAGTAGTCAGTTTGCCTCGATTCCAATGTCGACTCCGAATGCGGTCATTTTGCCTGCACTTGTGCAAGCGTGTTATGACCGGAGTGAAAAATAAAAGTATATGAAAGAACCAAAAAATCATCTTGATATCGACCTAGAGTTTCTTAATAAGAAGGAACCAGTTCGAACTGCACCTAAGCCAGAATCCACCGCTGGGCAAACTTCTAGTACTCCGAAGATTCACTCGGCAGATACTAAATACAATTGGAAAAACATTCTCATTATTGGTGGTATAGTTTTATTTTTTGGATGGGTAATTTTTTCGGGCGATGATAGCGGTTCAAGTTCAAACTCCACAAAAATAAAGCCAACTCAAAGTCAAACTCAAAATATCACACCCACAAAAGACACCTCTTTTAATAAAAGTTTAGTTAACACAGAAGAAGAGGAGTATATGATTTTAGGAGAGTACAGGTGCTTAATGTATCATTATGATAAGGCTGGAGAATTAGAGCCTAGTAAATCAAAAGAAGCATCTTTAGAATATGAAAGAATTCGTATTGATAATAAAGGTAGAGAATTAGAAAAATTTGCGCTTGAAATTGAAAACATGTATGTAGATGAATATTCTCAGTGGTCAGTAGATAATTATAATAGTAAGCTAAATTCTTATAATCGCCAATTTTCTACATATGAATCAGATTATAAAAAATTTCAATATGATATTGACTCTTATAATAATAAAGTCATTGTATATAATAATTATTTAAAAAATAATTGTACGCTTAACAGATAAAACTATGACAAAACCAACAAAACCAATTTTTTATAACGGATTTAAAGTTAAAGACGGATTAACTATTAAAAATCGTGTTGAACGAATCTTTTTTACAGAAGTTTATTTACTGTCAAATGATAAATATTTATACATATTTACAAATATTAAACCTGAGGAAATTGTAGATAGAGGCAAAAAATATAATCTCATTACAATTCATTTTGACAGCAAAAATTATCTTGGCGTAATTATTGAAGAACATTCACACGAAAAAATAACCGCTATTATTGATGATTTGACTATTTTACGCGGATTTGATTGTGTCGCTGGAATGGAAGAATTAAAAGCTTTATTAATTAACGATGTTATTGATCCACTCCTAAATCCCGAAAAATTTAAAAAGTTTAAACTTTCTATCCCCAATGGCATTTTATTATATGGTCCTCCTGGATGTGGCAAAACTTTTATCGTCAAGAAATTAGCGGAAGAATTAAATTATAATCTAGTTGAGTTAAGCCCTTCATCCGTTGCAACATCTTATGTGCATGGTGCTGTCGGAAATATTGGCAAAGTGTTTGAAATGGCAAAATTACAAGCACCCTCAATTGTATTTATTGACGAAATTGAAGGACTTATACCCAAAAGAGAAGAGTTGTCATCAAGTGCAGATATTAAAAAGGAAGAAATTAATGAATTTTTATTACAATTAAATAATGCTGGAGAAAATAAAGTTCTTGTTGTAGGTGCAACAAACAGACCTCATATGATAGATTCCGCAATACTTAGAGCTGGGAGAATGGACAAGAGAATTTATATACCCGCTCCAGATTTTGAGGCAAGAAAAGGAATGTTTAAAATTTGTCTATCGGGCAGACCTCACAATAAAAATATAAATTTTGAAAAGTTAGCAAAAATGACAGATAATTATGTTAGTTCTGATATTGAGCTTATTGTTACGCAAGCTGCGCGTATGGCAGTAGCTAAGATTAAAAATATGGTTGATGAGAAAATGTTGATTGAGTCAATAAATAAATTTAGTCCTTCAATTTCTCCAGAGGAAATTCAATATTATGAACAATTTGGCAATATGGAAAGGTGGTAAATTGAAAGTGGCGTGCCAACGATGTTGGC
>CAYPXP010000046.1:3834-6955 GCA_964414965.1 uncultured Pseudomonadota bacterium | reverse complement strand
TTCAATTGGGTTAATATTAAACTGCTCTTTGCCATATTGTTTAAAATAAGGATTTATAGCCGTTAAAGCTGAGACAAAAGCAAAAGCTTTGCCAGCTTTGAGCGCCATGATAGCATCAGAGACCGAAGGTAATCGCTTGAGAATGGGGCCATCAATTTTCGACATATAAAGATCTGCTGTGTAGCCCTCATTGACGATGACTATTTTTTCTTTTAAATCAGCAACAGCCTTTGCTTTTTGTGGGGCAAGTGTCACCATAACCAATGGATCATCGGTTAGATATGGTTTTGTAAAAAAGACGTGATTTTTTCGCTGATCATCAGGAGTGAGTCCTCCAACAATAATATCAATTTTCCCTTGTTGTATGCCGGTAATAAGCACATTGAAAGCCATATCAATAAATTGAATTTTTTTGTCTAACTTTTTGGCTATTTCATTAATAAGATCAATATCAAAACCGACAATTTTGTGATTTTCTAAATAGACAAAGGGAGGATAATCAGCCGTTATACCAACCTTAATGACGTTTTGGTCATTGTTTGATGTTGAGTGAAGTTTTTTGGAGAACCAAAAAATGCCAACTAAAATAGCGGCAATTAAACTTATAATTATTATTTTTTTCATTGTTTTAATAGCTCTTTTATTTTCTTAGTTATTTTCGTTATCTCTTTAATCGATTGAGGGGCAACAAAAACGACATTTTCTCCGGCGATGGTTCCTAAGATGCCAATTGATTTATGTAAATCCAGACAATCGCCAATAAATGGGGCCATGCCGCCAATCGTGTTGACTATAATCATATATTCATTATGTTCTACGCTTAAAACAGCCAATCGCATAATTTCTCGTGTAGGATCTTTGTGAGGCTCATAAATAAGCTTTCCTTTATGCCGATGCTTAGCAATTCCTAATGTTTGTAAATCACGTGAAACCATAGCTTGTGAAGTTTCAATACCATAGAGCGTTTGTAACAATTCAATCAGGTGTTCTTGGTTTTTAACTTCCTGTTTATCTATAATTTTTTTAATAGCATTTTGTCGTTCTTGTGGATTAATCATTTTTCCCACCCATTTTTAACGAATAATTATTCATCCACCATTAATATTAATTCATCTAGGGGGGAATGTCAAGATTGGCAACGCTGGTAAAAATAGCTTGAAGTAGATAAAATTAAGGGTGAAAGAAATTTGAAGGGATATTTAATAATGTTTAATTTTATTAAGAAAAAATTACAAAAAATTTATCAGGCCGTTGCAACTAAGTTAGGTGGCTTGTTTGGTAAAGAGAGCATTGATCAGAGTGATTTAAAGCAGCTTGAGGTAATTTTGCTCGAAGCTGATGTTGGCGTACAAACGACACGCAAGATTATGCAAGAACTTAATAATCGCTTTGCTGTGGGACAATTAGTAAAAGGTGGTGATTTAAAGGATTCTCTTTATGACTTATTGAATGAGTTATTAGCAATTAAGAAGTTTGAAACAGTAAAGCCAGTGGTATTATTTGTCGGTATTAATGGAAGTGGTAAAACCACTGCTATTGCGAAAGTGGCCAATCAGCTAAAAAGTGAAGGTAAAAAGGTTTTATTAGTTGCTGGTGATACCTTTAGAGCAGCAGCGACTGAACAGCTGGTTGAATGGGCAAAGAAAGTTAATGTTGATATTGTAACAGGTCAGGAAAATCAAGATCCAGCGTCAGTTGTCTATCAAGCTTGTGAAAAATTTAAACATGAAGGATATGATTATCTCCTTGTTGATACAGCGGGTCGTTTACAAACTAAGATCAATTTAATGAATGAATTGTCAAAAATAAAGCGGGTAATAGAAAAGGTTTTGAACGTAGACAACATTACAACGTTATTAACGATTGATGCCATGTTGGGACAGAATTCGTTCGAACAGGCTAAGATTTTCAATGAAAGTACGCACCTTGATGGTATTATCTTAACCAAAATGGATGGGACTGGAAAAGGTGGCATTGTCTTTGCCATTGTTCAAGAGCTAAAAATTCCAGTTGCTTATATTACCTTTGGCGAGCATCTTGATGCGATTAAAAAATTTGATGCACAAGAATACATTAACGAGCTGTTAGAAAAATAAGAAAATGAGTTGTTATCCTTGTTTTGTGTTGCGTGTATCTACCATCTGCTGTAGCAATCTTTGGGCTCCTGGATCTCCGGTATGCCATGCTTGAGCAAATGAGTAAGCAAGATCTTTTAGTTTTTGAACATCTTGTGCTTCCTCTATGTGCGACTTAATAACTTTTCCGTACAAAGGGTTTGATATGTTTATATTTATGCTTGTGGGACAAACCTTAATTCCGGCAAGTTCTCCGAGATTGTCTCTCGAGAGTATGCCGTTTCGATAGGAACATTCGATGATAAATTTATCACTTAAAATAGCTTTGATTATTTGAGGATTCAAGGGACTTTGAGCCCAGAATTTTTGTGGAAAATTTATTTTGTCTGCTTCAGTTTGGTTGAGCCAGCCGCGAATAGTGTGAGGTGGACAATGTACGTGTGATTTCCCTGTAATAAGGAGGTTAACCGGTGAAGAATCATCTTTTTGATCATAATAACACTCTTTTACGGTAGCCTTAGTTGATGTGTAAACACATCGGGGGCTTGTGCCTGGTTCACTTTGAATATGTAAATTAAATCCAGAAATCCGGGGACATCGAGCAACGGGTTGCAGCGCCGATTGATATTCCAAAACGTGTTTTTTGGTGGGTTCTTTTTGTGCTATCAGCATATTGCTGAAAATAATTAATATAATTAATAGTCTCTTCATCTTCTCTCCATTTTTTGTTAGAAGCTTTTTATACTACCTTTTTATAATTCTAGCAGTTTAATAAGCCATTTCGCAAGGGTTTTGTAAATAAAATTTATTGATAATTAAGTTACAAAAATTATTATTTTTAATTTATTAAAAGAATAGTGGCTGGTTTAACTCCAGCCACTATTTAGGAAGTTTATTATTTTATAGTTAAAAATCCTGGAGCATAAGTTGAAGCAACTGGGATTAAAATTCCATCGATCCTGTAGTTTGTTATTTCCTCCCCTAGATCGACTTTAACGTAACCGTCCCAATTTATAATTTTTGCCAGTGTCAAATCACCATTTGAT
>CAYPXP010000046.1:0-3734 GCA_964414965.1 uncultured Pseudomonadota bacterium | reverse complement strand
TCGCCAAGTTTTCCTGACGCTTTGTATTCTTTCGTGCAGTTTGTTACGGATACAAGAGACGATAATAATAAGGCGATACACAATAACTTCTTCATTTTTTCTCCTTTTTTGAAGAAGGTTAAACATATACAACTCATTACTATTATATTATTATTATTATTATTGCAATAGTTTGATATAATAATTTTATAGATATTTTCAATAAGGACAATTTGTGAAAAACTTGATAATCAAAAAATTGTTAGAAAAAGGCTATAAATCGGGCAATCTAGTCCAAGTTGCTGATTGGCTTTTGCAAAGAATAACAGGGAAAAAACCGATTGAGTTGCTTGTAAATAGAAAATTTGAACTATCAGAAGATCAAAAGCTATTATTAAATCAGTGGATTGATGAATTAACAGAGCAAAAAAAACCACTTCAATATATTTTAGGCTCAGTTCCTTTTTGTGGTGTGGATATTTTAGTAGAGCCGCCAGTGCTAATTCCTCGTCCAGAAACTGAAGAATGGGTGGAAAATCTGTATAAATTTTTATTACCTAAACAACCACTAAACATTCTTGATCTTTGTACCGGATCTGGCTGTATAGCTTTAGCCTTAGCAAAAAAATTAGCGAGATCAATAATTATAGGAAGTGATATTGGCGAGCAAGCCATTTCATTAGCTCTTAAAAATAAAGATAGGTTAGAATTACAGAATATTTCATTTATTCAATCAGATTTATTTAAAAAGCTAAAAGGCCGAAGATTTGATGTTATAATCGCTAATCCTCCCTATGTAACTTATGATGAATGGCAACAATTAGAGCCACACGTTAAAAACTGGGAAGATAGGCGGGCATTAGTTGCCGGTGATAATGGACTGGCTCTTATTAAAAAAATTATTCAAGAGTCGCGAGATTATTTCAAGATGAATTCATTAGGATTATTGGTTTTGGAGATTGGAACATTGCAGGCAGAGGCGGTATGTACATTCATGCGATCTTGTGGCTATACTGATATTGAAATACAAAAGGATATAGCTAATCATGATCGTGTGGTAATGGGCTGTTATGTGGTTATGGAACAGAACTAAAAATCGGATTTCGCTTTTACTTGATAAAAAAATAAAGCTTTTTCTTTTTGAATATACTGGTAAACAGTATTATTTAAAAAATATTTATGAAGAGCTTCCTGAGTCTATCGGTATTTTTGAAAAGCGATTAATAAATAGTTCATTTTTTATTTTATGGTTATCAGCTCTTTTAAATAATTTGAAAATAAAGAATCCTGAAATAGCAAGTTTTGTTACGTCCGATGAAGCTACTCTATTACAGTATAATTTATTGTTCAATCAGTTGAATATTCCCTTTTATGCTGTTCGGTCACAAAAATATAAACATTCGTTACCGGTTGTTGTTTCAGATCAATTTGAAGCGAAATTATATTCGAAAAAAGATCTTAGTGAAGCACTAAATTTGTGGGGAGAAGTTGATGAATGTACATAAATTTGATGTGCGTAGATTAAATGATTTTAGAAAAAATTTTTATATTTGGTTAATAGTAACCATTGCAGTATTGCTATTAACCATTGGTCTTTTATTTATTATGACATCGATAAAAAAAGATTTTATTGAGGATCTCAAATATACGGAAGAGTTATTAACAAAAGAAGTTGCAATTTTAGATCGTTTAAAAAAAGAAGAACAGGCGTTACAAGAGCTCCGTGGTGGAACTGAAAAAAAATTAATTAAAGTTAATAAATTAGCCGCGATTACTCGAAACAGTCCCTATGATTTTTTAATTGAAATTGCCGCGATGATTCCTGATACAGTTACGCTTACTTCTTTTATGTTTGATACAAAAAAAATTGAAATTGAGGGATTGGCTGATGAAGTACAGGGCATAACTCACTTTATGCGTTTATTGGCTCAATCAAAATTACTCAAAATGCCAAAATTAGCCTCCATGAAACGTAATGGTCGTGATGTAATCTTTACCGTACAAGTGTTTAAAGCATGAATAGAATTCTTTCCAAACTTGATTTTGTATATAAAAAATGCGCAAATGTCCTTCGACAAGCTCAGGATGAACGCATTTTTCTCGCTCGTGATGATACTTCGACGAAGCTCAATATGCAGCAAGTCGAATCCATACGAGCGAGGTTTAAGAAGAAGTCTAATAACAAAATTATAAAAGCTATTGTTGGATTAGGTAATCCGGGTCAAAAATTTGAATACAATCGCCATAATATTGGGTTTTTAGTTGCGGATGCTTTGGTTGATAAGCATCAGGGTTTTTGGGTCGAAAATGAATTGCTTAATTATGCTCAAATCAATATTGATGGTCGAAATATTTATGTGGTAAAGCCGCAAACATATATGAATTCCTCTGGAAAAATTTCTTCATGGTTAAACAAAAAAGGTGTTAAGCCTGAAGAGATCATTGTTGTTCATGATGATTTGGAGCGACCGTTTGGTAAAGTTACCGTCAAATTAGGGGGAAGCGCTCAGGGTCATAATGGTATTCGATCAATGATGACGTTATTCGGACCTGATTTTTATCGTGTTCGATGTGGAATTGGCCGTCCACTTAATAAAGAAGATGTTGGTAATTATGTATTGACCAATTTCATTGAAAATGAGTCATCCGTTGAGAAAATGATCCAAGATGCAATAGTTGAGATTGAAAAAATAACAAAAAAAGAGGCCGCAAAATAATACGGCCTCTTTTTTGTTTTAACTATTGGTTGATTCGTGATAGCGAGTCTCTTTTACTTGTTGTTTAATCCAATGATATGTTTTTTCCATTCCTTCACGAAGATTTTTTGATGGGGCCCAACCTAGAGTCTTTTTAATAAGATCATTATGAGAATTTCGACCTCGAACTCCTTCGGGTCCTTTTACATGATTAATATTAATATTTTTGTCTGCAATATCAGCAATCATCAAAGCCAGATCTGTAATGGAAATAAGTTCTTCTGAACCAATATTGAGTACTGGTAACTTTTTTCGTTGATCGGTCATCATTCGGCGAACTCCCTCCAGACATTCATCAATATATAAAAATGATCGAGTTTGTTTGCCATCTCCCCATACCTCAATGGTGCCTTCATTTTTTAGCGCAGCAATTTTACGTGATAATGCAGCCGGCGCCTTTTCTCTGCCATCTTTCCAGGTTCCTTCAGGTCCAAAAATATTATGAAAGCGCGCAATGCGTACGGTCATGCCATAATCTCGGGCGTATGCTTGGTACATTCTTTCAGAAAATATTTTTTCCCATCCATACTCTGTATCTGGTGCAGCTGGATAGGCGGTGTCTTCACTACAAATTGGATTATCCGTTGTTAGTTGATTGCGTTCTGGATAAGCACAAGCAGATGATGAGAAAAATATTTGCCCAACCTTATTTATTCTTGCTGCCTCTAAAACATTAAAATTAATTAACCCAGAATTATGCATGATAAGAGCGTCATTAAATGCGATAAAGCCCATGCCGCCCATATCAGCGGCAAATTGATAAACTTCATCAAATGGCCTATTGTTTCTAAATTCAACAACAACGTTTGTTTTTATTGGGTCACGTAAATCGGCTATAATAAATTCATCTGCAGTAGAGGCAGAAAACTCAGGATATTTGAGATCGACTCCGCGTACCCAATAGCCTTCATTTTTTAATCGTTTAACCATATGGCTACCAATAAAGCCTCCAGCACCACAAACAAGAGCAGATTTTTGAGGAAGTGTACCACTGTGAGA
>CAYPXP010000045.1:0-7046 GCA_964414965.1 uncultured Pseudomonadota bacterium | reverse complement strand
AGATCTTTCAACACCCATAAATTCTTCTGTATCGTTGCCGTGCCGGTTACATCCAGATCACCGATAATATTCGTATCATGTAATATTGAATTGCCATCAACCGTTAAGTTGCCTTGAACGTCTACATCATCTAAAACCAAGTCATCGATGTACGTTTTTCCTTGAACGGTCAGTGTATGATGAATCGTTGTATTGCCAGCAACATCTAAATCTTCTAGAACCCACACGTTCTTTTGTATCGTCGCCGTGCCGGTTACATCAAGATCTTTCAACACCCATAAATTCTTCTGTATTGTTGCCGTGCCGGTTACATCCAGATCACCGATAACATTCGTATCATGTAAGGTTGAATCGCCATCAACGGTTAAGTTGCCATGAACTTCTACATCACCAAGTACCAAGTCATCTAAATAAGTTGCACCTTGAACGGTTAATGATTGACGAATAGTGGCATTACCAGCAACATCTAGGTCACCACCAATAAAAGTAGCTGATGTGTTGCTTCCAATTGTAGTACTAGCAGCACCAGCTGTATTTATATAAGTAACACCATGTAAGATGTTTACATCACTATCACTGTTTCCCAATGTTGTATTGCCATCAACCGTTAAATTTCCTAAAACATGTAAATTAGTATGAATACTCTGCCCTTCAATTTCAAGATGGTAAATCTTGGCTCTTTCTGTTACCGTCAATCGACGAACCTTTATAGAACCTTGTTGATTAAGATATTCAATAGTAGCTTGAATTGCAGCTTGAATTGCTTGATCAATGGCAGGCATGGACGTTGTAGCACCAGTCTCTTCTTCCGGCAATGGACGAGGAGCTCGAACACATGATGTAGCAACAATGTCTTCTAAAGAGCTAAAGCATTCGCCCTTATGAAGTTGAGCAGATACTTGGTCGATGAAAAATTTTTCCAAATTAATCTGTAGATCATCGGTACCTTGATGTAAAGCATCAACCTTTTTCAATAATTGAATAATTTTAGGAAGATTTTGAATTGAAAAGTGCTGAACAAGATCACTTAAACGCGCAATAACTAAACGATAAAGACTTCGATTATACAATGTTTGTAAGAAATCACGCATTTGTGAAGTTTCAAGATCGGCCTCAGACACACCATTTAAAATATTTTTTCTTAAATAAGAATGTAAAAATAATAAATTGGATACTATTTTAGAATCTGAACTTTGTCTTTGTGTACAAGTAGTTGCTATATCCAGATCAAATTCACCACAACTACACTGAAAGAGGACAATTATCAACAATATTTTGATATGCTTCATTTCTCACTCCAAACTCATCTTCCATATCTACCCCAAAAAAGATAACTTTACAAGAAAGAAAAGAAACGAATCAATAGCATAAATAGATAATTAGCAAAAAAATTTTTATTACAATTAACGTAGACAAAAGATCGTGAGCAAACTAAACTTTTTAGCTTGTCCTTCCTTCATGGTATTCTTTTTCTGCATTAACCTGCCAAATAGGCGCTTTTAAACATGATTCTTTTTCAATAAGATCAACCGCCTTTATAGCGGTCAACATCGAATGATCTTGATTATTATAACGATGCATGCCATTGCGCCCGATCAAAAACAAATTTTTATACTGATCTAAAAAGTTTTGAATCTTATCAAACTGATTATAAGAGCCCCAATATCCTGGATAAGTTTTTTCCATACGAATGACTGTTCCATCAATAACTTCTTCTTTTTTATTAACAAAATTTATAGCAACTAACTCATCAATTGCAAACCTCATCATTTCATCATCTGTTTTTGTCCAAAGTTCATCACCTTCATTGCAAAAATATTCCAGACCTATCCACGTTAATTCCGGATCAAGAACCATGTAAGGACTCCAGTTATTAAAAATTTGAATTCGCCCCATTTTTACATCAGACTCTTGAATATAAATCCAGTTATCGATAAATGATAATTTTTTATTAAGCAATAACCCAACGGTTAAGAAATCACGATAAGGCAAATTTGCTGCTAATTCTTTTATCTCGCACGGAACTTCAGCTTGCAATCCATTTACTAAATCTTTAATCGGCATCGTAGAAAAAATATAATCTCCAGCAACCCACTCTATTTCACCTGTTTTTGAAATCGTTTTAACACTCACAATCTGATCTTCTTGAGCCTGAAGAGAAACAACTTCTTGATACGTATATATTGCACCGCCCAATTCAGTAATACGATGAGCCACCTGCTCCCACATTTGACCAGGTCCATATTTAGGATATAAAAATTGTGTAATAAGAGAAGTTTCTACATTCTTTTGATTAAAAAAATCTTTTTTTCTAAATATTCGCTTTAGGGCATCAAAAAGTGCCTGTAATACCGAGACACCTTTAACACGTTGTGCACCCCAATCAGCGTTTAATTGAGAACACTCAACACCCCACACCTTTTTTGTATAATCTCTGAAAAATGTTTTATATAATTCATCACCAAATCGATTAATATAAAACTGTTCTAAATTTATAGCTTTTTTAACAGGAAATAACAGACGCCAAAAATAAGTTATGCCAATATTAATCGAGCGAATTGCTCCTAAACTTTTTAACAACTTTAAACTTAATGAAATTGGATAATCAAAAAAAGTTCGCTTAAATAAGATACGAGACTTGCGATTACGAACTAAGAGCACATCGTCAAAATCTGATTTTTCATGAACAATCGGCAATATTTCTTGCCACCATTTCATCACCCGATCAGACTTAGAAAAAAAACGATGCCCGCCAATATCAATGCGATTACCTTTATAATTAACAGTACGCGATAACCCTCCCATATAACCACTCTTTTCAATAATAATAGGCTGAATATCCGTTCTCTTGAGTAACTCATAAGCCGCCGTTAGTCCTGCAGGACCAGCACCAATAATAATCGCTCTCTTTTTCATCAAAAAACCTTTTTCTTATTTTTCACTATCAACAACGCCAATCCTAATGCCGTCAAAACGAGTAACCAAGGCTCAATCATCATTCTAAATCTACCACTACCATCAGGTCCTGTTATTAATAAACCATAAAAAACAAATGAAATTGCAAAAAAGAATAGCCAAATTTTTCGTTGAGCAAGCAACCACAGGCTTCCAATGCCAGCTGAAACATATTCTACGATCAAATAAATTAATTCATACCATCCTAAGCCTTGTAACCATAAGGCGATTGTGCCAGAACAAATATACAATTTCATCCGGACAAACCAATTCCCTGGCAACGTAAAATATGATGTTGCTTGATCGGCAAGCTCAAAATATAATTTCCATTGCGTCTGATACAATCCAATAGCTGATTTCAACATATTAATTAACCAAATTTTTATAGAAATAAATGGATAAGTCATCATCAACCTAAACAAATTACGCTGTGTATCTATGGTTATATGTTGTTGAGTAATATCTTTATTAATCAACAACATAAATGGATGATTAAAAATCTCTTGTTCCTTTAACGCAGCAATTAACTTCGGATAAAAGAAATGAAACAGATTAACATTCATTACCGGACAAATAATAAATTGATTAAATAGCCAATAATTTATGGTCATATAAAAACCAATCGGCACATAAAATGAACCAAGAAATAATAAACACGCAATAAAACGATAAAAAAAAGATTTTTTTTGAATAAACAATAAAAAGGGCGCAAAACAACAAGCGTAAAACAATGATGCTGGACGTAATAAAATTGAAAAACCAAGAATAAAGCCAGCTTCAATAATAAACCGATAGGAAGGTTTATAATAAAAAGTAAGTATACGCTCGATAAACCATAAATAGAAAAAAGCTAAAATAACTTCAATTAATAATAGTTGTGAATAAATTAAAAAACCTAAATTAAGTAACCACAATATGGTTACAATAGTTTCACCTTCTATACCAACAAAAAACCGCATAATCCGACGCAATAATAATAGACAACCAATACTTAAAAGGACCTGAAATAAGATTATATATACCATTGAATGGCTGATAAGATGATATATTAACGACAAAAAAACAGGATACCCGAGAACTTCTAACGGTATCTCTTTTAAAAGCGTAATATGTTGCGCAATAAAATAGTAACGAATCGAATCACCTTCAAAATGTGCGGTTACACTAGGGGCATACCAATATAAAACCATAGAAACAATGCTAAAAATCGCCATTGAAGAAATAAAAACAGATCGATGAACATTCATTAATTACCTTGCTAAGCTCTAAATGAAGACAAGGATATAAAGAAATATATAGTAACGCAACTCCTAATCAAGAAAATGCATACGTAACTTGAAAAATCTTCGCGTACCATATAAAAGAGCGAAGGTAATTATAATGATAGGAAAAACCCACAACCAAAAACCCACACGGTTTATAAGAAAATGTAATATCCAACCTGAAACATGTAATTGAATATAACAAGAAATGCTCTTATAAAGTATATAAGAAACTGGCAATACTAAAAACAATTGCAAAAGATAACGCCATATAAATTGAACAAAATAATTAAGAAAAACTACAAAAAAATAACGTTTATTAAGATAATACAATAGTAGAACTGCCTGTAAAATTCCTGCTAATGTTGTTGCAAAAGCAATACCAATAGTACCAAAGCCTTTCATAAGAATAAGGTTGGCAATTAAATTAAAAGCTGCCGAAATTCCTGAAGTAAGCATCGGAACTCGTGTATCATGATACGCATAATAGATATTCAACAAAATTTTATTAATGGAAAAGAAGAAAAGACCAATAAGTAACGCGATTAAAATATATGACGATTCAGTTACACGAGCAACAGGAAACTTATCTGAAACAAATAACGTAATAAAAATTTTCTGCGCAAAAAATGACATCATAATTGCTGCCGGAACGGTTACCCAAAAAACTAACTTCGCTGCTTCTAACAAATAAAAGCTTAATCGTTTAGGAGCATATAACACAACACGACTAAAGTGAGGAAGCAAAATAGCTGAAAATGCCACCGCAAAAACACCTAATGGAATCCCCATTAAACGCGAACCATAATAAAGCAATGTATATGAACCTTTGCTTAAAAATGAGGCCACAGTTGAATCAAGAAATAGATTCACTTCTACAATGCTCATCCCAATCATTGACGGAATAAATTTGCGTATCAAACTTTTAAAATTAATACACGCGTTTTTATTAATAACCCCAAATGAGAAATGGTATCTAAAATAAATATAGAGATGAAGCAAAAATGAAGCGGCACTTCCCGCAACAATAAACCAACACAAATACATTAATGATACATTAAACTGCTTGCAAACTAATAAACCGGCTATAAAAAATATATTTAATAAAACCGGCGCAAAAGCTGGAACAAGAAAATGGTTCACCGCTTGTAAAGCACCACTTAACAATGCGCTACTCGAAATAAAGAGAATAAACGAGACTAATATCCGTAAAAATGGCACCGCATAAACAATCTGCTCATGAGAAAACCCCCAAGCGATTAATTTAATTGTTGCATACGGCTTCCAAAAGATAATCATACACAACAATAATAAAGTACCTTCAAATACAATAAATGAAAGAGTCATTAAATCATTTACACTTTTACGACCGTCTCTTTTTAAAAGACTAACTACCGTTGGTACCAATGCCCCTGTTAAAGCCCCTTCTGCAAAAATCTTTCTCAATGAATTCGGAATTTTAAATGCCGCAATAAAAGCATCAGATAAAATACCAACCCCTATCACGCGGGCTTGAATTATTTCGCGAACCAAACCTAACATGCGACTTAAAAATGTTGGCAAACCATATTCAACTGTTTTTTTTAAAATAGAACTTTTAACTGACATAATTATTCTTTATTTTTAGTGACTAATATTCCTTGCTTCATAACCAATCGCTGTTTCATTCGCTCAGCAACATATGGATCATGAGAACTAACGATAAGACCCATTCCCCACTCTTTCCCTCGTTCCAATAAGTCAATAATAACAGATGCACTTTCAATATCTAAATTTCCAGTTGGCTCATCTGCCAATAAAAATTCAGGTTTATTAAAAAGTGCACGCAAAACTGCTATTCGTTGTTGCTGACCGCCAGACAAAGAAAATGGATGATGATCGGCTTTAGCCTTTAATCCAACTAACGACAATAATTCCTCTGCCTGCTCTTTCAATGTGTCATAGTCATCCTGAGCTATAAGGCCTTTGAGCATCACATTTTCAATAACAGTCAACTCTGCTATCAAATGAGGATCTTGAAATACAAGTCCTATTTTTTTATTAAGAAAATCATTTTTAACTGATGATGACATTTTTTCTAATGATTGCTCATCATAAAAGACCGAACCTTTCGTCGGTAGATCTATTCCAGCCAACAGATGCATTAAAGTAGACTTTCCTGTTCCAGAAACACCGACAATAGCATACGATTGCGTTGACTCAAACGAATATGTCACACCACGCAAAACTTCAGTCTTTGTACTTCCTTGTTGATATTCCTTAATAAGATTTTCAGCGCGCAAAACATGCATAGAAAAAACCTTTTTTCAAAATAATTGCTACTAATGATAATGGTATTAAACCCTTTTGTAAAAGTTTTTATAGAATATATAATTTAAAATACGATAACTTGCATTTTTCAATCGGCGGGCAATTGCCCAATTAGTACACATGCTTTAAATGCTAGCCATGGATAAGGACATACCGCAAGAACATCTTTTAACAAGTTTCGTGCTGCCAAAAATTCTTCTTTCTCAATTAATAGTTCTGACATCCCAATAAGACCTTTGATATGTTCCCGCGATGGTTCCGCCTCATCAAGAGGCCTTCCCAATAAAGGAAACATTGAAAATAAAAAAAGTAATGAATATTTCATAAACAACCCTCTTTTTTATCTCATCTATTTTAAATATTCTCATTTTTAAAAACAAGAAATGCTTTTCTTATAAAGCCATTTCACGTCTGTTTTCAACAAAAATAACAAATATAGTCTCATTTTCGACCTCCTTTAAAAAAACGTGAACTCGATCTAAGCAAATGTGCCGCGTTCGATGAAACCTCTCGACTAAG
>CAYPXP010000044.1:0-7142 GCA_964414965.1 uncultured Pseudomonadota bacterium | reverse complement strand
AGCCATAATTTTTTACGTATTTATAAAAAAAATTCAAAATTAATAAAACAATTTTCACAATTGGCGACAAAATACCATAATCAAGCAATTGCTCTAATCGTGGATCAACATCGCCCATAATATGCGCCTGTTTTGGTCCTACATAAAATGTTACTCGCCAAACACCATCTTTAGTTAATTGATGACTTTCCAATTGCGCTTGTAAATGAATATCATCAAAGACATTAAATGCGCCACGATAAATAAAGTCATTTTGATCTTTAACCATAGCATGAACAAAGAAACGATCAGCTAAGCCGAAAACTGTTGGTTTGCGCCACGTTTTATGAATAATTTCATTTACCTTGGTATACCTTTTTAATTGAGCAGCATTCTGTACATCATTAATAAAAGCAGTTACATCGATCACTTTATCATTAACTACATGTGGCGCTGGATAAAAAATGCGTACTCTTTTGAGATGACTATAATCATGGCCACTTAATTCGATGGTTAAATCAATTTTTGGCACCTGTTTATCAATAGTAAATATTTTAGAAATAGAGCCATCTTCAAATTGACGTTTATAATGTACAACGAAAGCAGCTTCAGTCTCACTCTGTTCGTGTAATTGATAATAGAAAGGCGTTTTTTCATCAAAAGCAACTAAAAATGCTTTTTGTTCACGATTAACCATACCAATATCAGTAAGGACTTCTTTTCTATGCTTAAATTGCATTTTATCTAAAATTGCCCCAGCAGATGAAAATGTCATTAAGGCATACTTAGTCTCTAATTGAACCAAATCAGCATCTTTATCTTCTGAATCAACAAAGTCCACGCTCCACTTTAACGGCGCAGCTACTTCTGGCTCATGTTTCACATCATAAATTTGACCAGAAACAGAGGCTTCTTGTGAACCCGATACTTTTCTACTTAAATAATATTGAAAACTAAATGCAATAATAAGTGCAAAAAATAAAGGAACTAATAATTCCCGTATATTCATACAAAAAACCCCGTTTTTTAACGATAAAATACAACTTTTTCTTTATAAAAAGTCTACCATATAAATTCAAAAAGAGCCAACTAAAGGCTTTGCGAAACCAACTTCTTAATGATATACTTAAGTTTTAAATTATTAAACTTGTAAAAACAAAAGGGGAATTATGAGAATGCAACTAGCTCATTTTCGTATCGGAGAACTCGCGGTTAAAGTCGGCGTAGAACGTTTCGTTATCCGTTTTTGGGAAAAAGAATTCAATTTAAAATCACACAGATCCCATGGCGGCCAACGTTTTTATACGCACAAAGAACTTGAAACATTTCAAACAATTAAAAATTTATTATATGAACAAAAGTATACAATTGAAGGTGCAAAAAAATTAATACACAACACCAAAAATACAATCATTGGTTCATATCGAACATCACTATCCAGCGACGTTCAAACGGATAATCTTTACAATGAATTACGCGCATTGCGCAACCAACTGGTAAAATTCAGAGAACTCTTATAAAGAATCTATTTTGTAATAGAACGTTATATGTATAAAAAGACAACACATATACATTTCATGGGCATTGGCGGTATCGGTATGAGCGCCATTGCAAAAATATTAAGACTTCAGGGTTATCGCGTTTCAGGATGCGATCTTGATATGAATCAAAAAAGCATTAAACAACTAAAAGAAATTGGTTGCGAAATTACCAATGCTCATGACACAGCTTTGTGTAAAGATCTTTCCATTGATATTCTTGTCTATTCTTCAGCCATAAAACAGACTCATCCAGAAATAATTCGTGCTCGTGAACGCCATATTCCGGTTATTCAACGGGCAACTATGCTTGCCGAATTAATGCGAACTAAGCACAGTATCGCCATTGCCGGGGCACATGGTAAAACTACTACTACATCGATGATTTCTCATATTCTCATGCAAACAGAACTTGATCCCACGGTCATCATAGGCGGCCATCTCAAAAATATTGGAACCAATGCCTACTTAGGTAAGGGCGATTTTATTGTAGCTGAAGCAGATGAAAGTGATCGATCTTTTCTTAATTTCAACCCTACGTTAGCCGTAATAACTAATATCGATTTAGAACATCTTGATACCTATAAAGATCTTGATGATATTATTGCAACTTTTAAACAATTTCTTAATAACATTCCATTTTATGGTAAAGCCATTTTATGTATTGATGATCCCGTTATTCGTTCAATACTTCCATCGTTATCACATCTCAACATCATAACCTACGGCCTTTGCGAAGATGCAGATATTAACGGATCAAACATTATCTTAGAACGAACGTTCGGTGAATTTACAGTCAAAGCATATAACAAACTATGTGGCATCGCCAAGCTTCAATTAACCGGACAATACAACATACAAAATGCGCTTGGTGCAATTGCGGTTATGCACGAGCTTGATATTCCCTTTACAACTACGCGTGAAGCACTTGCTACTTTTCAAGGCGTTGAACGACGTTTTTCACTTCACGGCACTTATAGGGGAGCAGAAATTTTTGACGATTATGCTCATCACCCCAAAGAAATTGCCAGCGTATTAAAAGTTGCTCGTCAACGCGCTGAAAAACGACTGATTGTTGTCTTTCAGCCTCACCGCTTTTCCAGAACACATCATCTTTGGAACCAATTCATTGAAACATTCTTATCCTATCAGATCGATGAATTAATCATCACCGACATCTTTCCCGCAAGTGAACAGCCGATAGAAGGAGTAACAAGTAATGCTCTTGTTCAATCATTACAAAGTAAAAATAGAGCATTTAATTCATGTTATATCCCTTTTGATGAAGATTTTGAAAATATTATCCTCCACCTTAATAAAATCATTCAAGCAGGTGATCTGATTTTACTCTTAGGCGCTGGTAAGATTTATCAAATTCCTTACAGATTGAATTAAATGCTTGTTTTTATAAACCTCTTTTTGTTATAGTGTTAAAAAGGAGGTTATCATGAAAAAACTATTATCATTTATTTTAATTCTGAGTATTAGTGGCCTTATGACATTTAGCCATGCTCGTGGTGGTCGTGGCGGCGGCCATGGACACGGCGGTGGTCAGGTCGCCCATGGCCATGGTGGACATCGCGGTCGAGGACATGGGGGCGGGTACTATGGCAGAGGCGGTTACGGATATGGACGCGGATATTGGGGCGGTCCTTATTGGGGTTACCCTTGGTATGGCTGTTCTGGTCCCTATTGTTATGGCCCTGGATTCGGGTTCAGCATTGGAATTAGATAAAAGGAGAAACTAAAATGAAAAAATTAATAATTGTAAGTATGGCAATTATGTCGATATCAGCAAACACAGAGTTACAACGTCCACCGATAGTAGGAAGTGTGATGGCAGCTGGTGAAGCTGTTGTAGACACTCCCGCAGGATTATTTGGCAAATCAACTCATAAAGACCAAAATCGCGTTCCGGTCTTAGGCGTGGTAGAAGCTGGCGTCAAAAATGCTGTTGATATCGTTGCTGGGTTTTTTGGATTTTCTGTGTACAAAGATAGAAATAAAAAAAATAAACCGGTTCAAAACAAAGATAATCATAAAATTGTTGAAAACGAGGAAAAATAATGAAAAAATATATAATTTTACCTATTATGCTTTTACTTGCTCTCCCAACCGCTAATAATGCTTGGTGTCATGGTGGTGGCTGCGGTGGCGGTGCTGGATGGGGTGTTGGTGCTGGTCTTTTAGGCTTAGGTCTAGGTGCCGCAATTGCATCTGGTGCAAATAGAGAACCAAGTGTCGTATATGTTGAACGAGAGCCTCAATACAAAGAACCACAAGAATCGGTAGAGGCTTACGAAGAACCACAAAAATCGACAGCGGCTGATGAAACCAATTATAAAGAATTATCAGAAAAAATCGCTCAATTAAGTTCAGAAGTTGAAAAATTGCGCCAAGAAAATGCAATGCTCAAAAAAGGAGTTTAATACTATTTTTTAGTGACCGTTATGTAAATGAGCGTTTTATTATGTTGTGGTCGCAATGAAATAACTGCTAAACGATGGGGTTTATCAAAAACTAAGAGCGCTTCCTCCTTGACAACCTGGGCTAATAAATCCCATCCATGGCGCTCCATTTCTTGATCATAAAAAGATTTTAACTCGAGTATCGGCGTTTTTATATAATAAACAAAGGTTTCTGAAGTAAATAACCGTTCAACAGGTAGACTACCAAGCGGAATTGGTATATCTGATAGTTTTGCTTCAACCGCTTTGATATCAACCTTAAAAGATCGAGATTTTTTAAAACACCCAGAAAAACAGAGTGAAAGAAAAAACGCAATGAGAAAAAAACTCATTACGTTTTTCATATTATTCTTTTGCTGCTTGTTTTTCAGCTTTTTTCTTAGATTTAGTTGCCTTACGTAATGCAACGACTTCATCTTTTTGCTTTTTAGTTAACAATTTTTCCTTAAAGCGAGCAGCTTTACCGGTACGCTCACGAACATAATAGGCTTGTGCGCGACGAGTTTTACCACGACGAATTACATTAATTTCTTTAATAATTGGCGAGTAATACGGTAAAATACGTTCTACTGAAACATTATTAGCACTTATTTTTCGCACTATAAATGTTCCTGATGCACCTTTTTTTCGACTTGCAATAACATCGCCTTCAAAGATTTGAACACGCTCTTTATCGCCTTCTTTTACGATTAAATGAACGGCGACCGTATCGCCAACGTGAAATTCAGGAAATTTGCGATCTGCGACAGCTAAATTTAAAATAGTTTCACTTGTTAACTTATTTGCTCTCATGATAAACCTTGTCAATAATGCAATTTATTACTTATTTTATTATATCGTTAAAATGTCTTCATGACAAATTACCGACAACTGATTTTAATGCTTTTTAAGATTGATCCCCAACCATCGATCAAAAATAACGGCCGCCGCCGATCGAACTGACAAATGATTAAAATCAGATAACCCTTTGATAGGCCCCAATAAATAATCACATCTTTTCAAAAGTTCTTCAGACAAACCTGATCCCGTCCCCAAAAGCAATAACACGGGGCGATCCTGTTTCCAAATAAGCTCTTGATCAGTATAGGTAATTTGAAATCCCCTCTCACTACTACGAGCAGAAGTTGCAATAACAATGGGCGCTTTTCCTGTCTCCTGCTTAATATGTTCAATGGTCTCTTCAAAAGAATTCATTAATTGAACCAATTGAACCGCCCGATGACGGTGAACATTATAGGTCTTACCCTCTGCCTCCCAAAAATCGAGCAACGTAGTCACAATCTTTTTTTGATCTTGTAACGGAGTCACAACAAAATATTTTTTTAATCCATAGGTTATTGCGGAACGCGCAATATCATGAACATCTAGTGAGGTAACTGAACTTGTTCCCACCCGATTATCCTTTAATTGAACCTGATCGTGCATTAAAGCAACATAATGAGGAGGAATTATTTTTGTAGCTTTTTGAACTAATGATAATGACAGATCAAATGATCTAAACCAATCAAAGTGGCCACCTAACAACGTTCTTTTAAGAGCTTGTTCTTCTCGCCATTCAGCTATTTTTTGATGATTACCTGATCGAACAATTTCAGGAACACTCATATGTTGCCATTCAAGTGGCTCGGTATACTCCGGATAATCGACTAAGGGTCCCGTAAATGAATCAGATTCTACTGATTCATCTTTACCAATTACATCAGGGAAATAACGCAAAACACCTTCCAAGAGAACCATAGCCGGCACATCGCCGCCCATTAACACATAATCCCCTATTGAAAGAATTTCATCGGCATAATAAGTCTCCACACGTGCATCCATTCCCTCATAACGGGCCGGCAACAGCATAATATGTTTTTTTTCTTGAAATAAAGCTGATAACCGACGCATATGATATTGATTTAATTTAGTGCCGTGTGGTGAAAAGAAAATTTTATAAGCTGATCCATGTTCTTTTTCTTGCGCCTCAATCGCTCTTTGAATAAGTTCTGGTTTAAGAACCATTCCGGCGCCAGGACCATATGTCGGCGCATCAATGCGCTGCTTTGGGTCACAAAAAGAAAAAAGATTTGATATGGTCGCTTGAAAAATTCCTTTTTCCTGTGCTCGACCAATCAAACTTTCTTCTAAAAACGGCTTATAAAGATCTGGAAATAAGGTTAAAATCGAGATATTCACCTTATTTTTTACCCTACTAATTAAGCTTTAGTTGTCTCTTCTTCAGCTTCTACTGAAGCAACAACTGCTGCTTCTTTTTCAGCTTTTTTTGCTGAAGAAACTTCTACAGCTTCAACTTCAATATTTTCTTCAACTTTAACTGGCTTTACAACTTTTGCAGTTGATTTTACCGCTTTTTCTTGAATATTTTTTTTGAAGCGTTTGTATAATTTTTTAACAGAATCCGAAGGAATTGCGCCCTTTGAAATCCATTCTTCAATACGTTCAACGTGAAACTGGATATATTCATCATTTGCTGGGTTATACGTACCTAAATTATCTAGATATTCACCATCACGCATTTTACGTGAATCAATCGCTACAACACGATAAAAAGGTGCATGTTTTTTGCCAAAATGGGCCAATCGCAATCTAACTGCCATATAATTCCTCGAAATTCCTCTTATTTAAAAAAGTTTCCAAAAGATTGGTTCTTCTTTAAAAGTTTAACAAACTGTTTACTTTGTTCAAATTTTTCTAACAATGCTCGCACATCAGCTTGAGTTACGCCAGCTCCTTTAGCAATACGAGCTATGCGCGATTTGTCGATCAGTGACGGAGCGCGGCGTTCATCAGGGGTCATTGAACTGATTATTACCCTAAAACACTTCATCTCTTGTTCACCTTGCGCAATCTTCTCCGGCGTCAATTGACCAGCAAGCCCTCCCATACCAGGAAGAAACTTGAGAATACTTCCTAATGAGCCAATACGCTTCATCATATCCATCTGCTTAGCAAAATCATCTAACGTGAAGTTTCCTTCCATAAATGCTTTTGCTGCAGCCTCTTGCTCTTCTTTTTTAATGTGCTCATTGGCTCTCTCGAGCAACGTATCGATATCACCCATCCCTAAAATTTTCTTTGCGGCTCGATCCGGATGAAACTGACTCAACTCTTCAGTTTTTTCACCAGTCCCTATAAATAAAATTGGCTTTTTCAA
>CAYPXP010000043.1:4037-7241 GCA_964414965.1 uncultured Pseudomonadota bacterium | reverse complement strand
TCCTCACTGTCTTCTTCAGCTTCTTCTTCTGCCTCTTCACCAGTATTTTCCGGCGGATTTTCATAATAGGATCGAGCTTCATCAATAATATCGCGGATAATACCAACACGAAATTCAATATAATGTGTTGTATAGTTACTCAATTTTTCCCGTAAACTTTCGTCATTGGGATCTCCTGCAACAACGGTCAATATAGCACCATCAAATTCTATGGGAATTATAGCATTGCGAATAAGAAAATCTTGAGGAAACAATCCTAATAAATCGTGATTAAATTGATATCCTCGTACATCGAAATAAGGAACTTCATAATAAGTACTTAATGCACGCAAAATATCTTCTTTCGTAACAAGCCCTTCATCCAATAAGAAATAATTAAGTTGTGCTTGTTCTGTCCCTTTAAAATCACGAATGATAGCATCAGCATTGTCTTTATCTAATGCTCCCATTTTATACAAAATTTCACTTAATGCTTTTACATATTCTTTCATAACGATCCTTTTTTAGCCAACACGATAACCAATAATAAAACCAAAAAAACCACTTATCGTTAAAATAATATTTTCTTTAACCAAAGCAATAACATGTTCGCCAACTTGTTGAATCGTATTAGTTGGATCAATTCCCGTTAATTGCTGAACATGAGACCAATTAATTAAAATAATGCCAAAATGATCAAAAACTATGAGAAAGATGATCATTATTGAGGTAATAATGAAAAAATAACGCATATATTTTTTAAGCAAAAAGCCAGTCAAAAAGCCTATACCAAAAAAAGAAATCATCTGAACTATATCTTGCAAAGTAACACCCAACTTTTGAATAAATTGCTCAAAATACTGCTCTAATGATTCCCACCATAGTAAATTTTTACCTTGAACTGACAAACTTTTTTCAACCATCAAATTCTCCTTACATAACTCTTATTTAATACTATTAAAAAGCTAATTCAAAAAGCAATATTAGCAAGTGCAACTAACATTACTCTTTAAATAATGATTAACTCAGATAATACCAGAAATTATACGCTATAGAAAAGGCACCTGTATATTATTTTGTTATTTTGAAGAACTCAATAACAGAATAAGTCTTTCATGATTTATTTTTTTTGCTTCATCAAGTGGTATTTCACCCTTTTTGTTTGCTTGAAAAATATCGGCCCCTGCATCTAATAAACATTTAACTATAACTTCACTACCTTTTGAAACAGCTTTATGAATAGCTGTTCTTTTTTTTGAACCATTTAATGAATTAACTTGAGCACCCTTTTTAAGCAGCGGTTCAATCATAGTATCCCGATCAAAATGAACCGCTATATATAATGGCGTTACGCCCCATTTCTTCTTATTAACATCGACATCTTCCTTTAAAACTGCAAAAAATGTTTGATGATCATTACTACGAATCGATTTGATTAATTTATTAAAACTGTCAGCAAAAGAACTATGGACCGACATTAATAAAAATAAATATTTCATGATATTCCTCCTATTTTTATAACTATAACAAAAAGAGATAGTAAAAAAAAAGGGACGCGATTTCTTCGCGTCCCTTAAATCTTCTAAGAATATTTTAAATCATATCCTTAAGAGCTTTCCCTGGTTTAAATTTAGGAACCGTTTTAGCAGGTATTGTCATTTTCTTACCTGTAGCAGGATTTACGCCTACGCGGCTCTTACGTTTAATAACAGTAAATGTTCCAAAGCCAGTGAGTACAACAGGTTGTTTCGATTTTAAGGACTGTCCAACCGCTTTTATAAAAGCTTCTAGACAGTTTTTACACGCTGACTTAGGAAGCTTGGTCAGCTTGGCCATTTGCTCAACTAATTTTGCCTTGTTCATACAACTTCCCTATAGCTATTTTTAAAAATTTCGTCATCCCAGGGCAACAACAAAACTAGTACCTCTTTCTGTAAAATTAGGTGTACAGAAATATTTGTCAAGTTTTTATTCAAAATAAAATTTTTGGTGCCGAGGGCCGGACTCGAACCGGCACAGACTTACGCCCGAAGGATTTTAAGTCCTTTGCGTCTACCAATTCCGCCACCCCGGCACATTCTTTTATTTCAAAGTTACTATTCTTACTGCAATCTTCAAGCTACCACACCCAATTCTACTAAACTTTAATAACGTAGAAATCTTAAGCAAAGTATGGAGGCGGCACCCGGATTTGAACCGGGGGTGAGGGTTTTGCAGACCCTTGCCTTACCACTTGGCTATGCCGCCTTAATTAAAAGATTTCAATAGCCACAAGCAACAACTTGCGTACCCTGCTCACCCTGTTGCAACTTGCTTCTTAATTCTTCTGTACTAATAATTTCAACATCCGAATCTTTATCGCCTTCTATAGGCTTATTATCCATGGTTAAATAAGATTGTGCACACAATCCTTCAACCGGTAACTTCTGTTGGTACCATTCAGCCATTCCAGCTTCATAAGCCCAAACATTTTTAAATCCCATTTGCTTAAACATACGTGCTCCTAAAAAGCTTGCCGTACATTTATAATTTGAACAATAGACCACAACTTGTGTATCCTTATCCAACCTCTTAGCAAAATCTTCTAACTGTTCAAAAGGTACATTTACAGAACCCGTAATGCGGCAATCATTGAAAAACTCCTGATCAAGCACATTAATTATAAGCAACTCAGGTTTTTCTTTCTTCTTCAAACAACTACACGAGCCGAGAAAAAGAGCGACAACAAGAATGGCTAGATATTTCATTAAGCACCTTTCAATACACTATCTAATGTACCATAATCACTCATCATTGCAACCCTTGATCTCTTAATGAACGAATTGCAAGCAACGGCTCCAACGAACCCTAAACCAAAAGTCAATGGGGTGCTTAATTAAATCAAGTATAAACCACGATTCATCGCTATCAATCGAATAAAGCCGCAACAAAATTTTACCATGAATAAATTTACTTTTTAATGGTCCCCAGGCACGTGAATCGCTACTTCCTTGACGATTGTCACCCATGGCCCAATATTCATCAGGACCAAGATTGATATCAAACTCATCAAATACTTTACCTAATCGTAAGCCGAATATGCCTTTGTCCGGATTTGGTGTTCCAGGGTAACGTAAATCAGGTTCACCAACCCAGGCAACTTTACGTTTTCCACGCATTACTTCTTCACGCGTCATACGATAAAATGGTTGCTCATCAAGAGGAACGTTAGGAACATAAGACTTA
>CAYPXP010000043.1:0-3937 GCA_964414965.1 uncultured Pseudomonadota bacterium | reverse complement strand
AATATAGGATCATTGAATGAAATAATATCACCATGTTTTATAGGCATAAATAAAGGCGTCAATTTATCAGCAAAAAAACGTTCGCCAACAAGCATGGTCGTCTCCATTGAACCAGTAGGAACTTGATATAAGCCAAAACCTATAGTCCTAACGACAAAAGCAATAGGAACAATAACAATCAATGATTCAAAAAAATCAGCCATTTTTGATTTTGGCCTACGATACCATTTTATAACACGAGAAATATAGTTCATAAAATCCTTTTTTATTAATAAATAATCTTCAACAACTATAACAATCAACTTAAAAAATGACTACTATTTGTGAGAGAGGATTCTTGTATAAACTTATTTTATTGACTTTAACTGTCGCTTTTTTTGAAATTGAATTAAAATTAAGAAACAAAACAAAAGGTTATATGAAGTTAAAAATAATGTTTTTTTTATCATTGTTTTCACAAAACAATGCCATGTTAAATTCCAGTGAATCAATTGACTATCAATTTAGTAAGGTGGTCAAAAAAAATGATTACGCTCATATTAAACAATTTTTAACTAATTATGGCGTTTTTATTTCAGCACAAACTTACTTAAAGAACTTTCATTCGGCTGTTTTCTCTGGAAAATGTAAAGTAGCTCAACTATTCATTCCTTCTGAAAATTGCAATGCTGAACTCTTACAATATCTTCAACCCACTCTACTTTTTAAACTCCGGAAAACATATCAAGATAAAACGGCTTTATGGATTCTCAATCTCTCTGTTACTTGTTTGCCTAATGAGTTATTGGAAGAATTATGGCACAACAACGAAAAAGCTCCTTCGCAAGCGCAACAACAGGCAATTTTCAATCATCGCACTGCCAAAACGCTCAACGAGGAGCTTACAAAACAAATCCTTAAAATCTAATTTATTTTTTTTTAGTTGTTTTGCACTTAATAACTTCACCAGCACCAGAGAGCATTAAGCCATAAACTATAGCTCCTATAGACAAAATAATCCAAGCAAAATGCCAGTTTAAAATACCTAAAGCACCCAACAACAATAATGATCCAGCAATTATATAGGTTAAACCTTGACGGGAATACTTAAGTCCCATAAAATCTTTCATTAATTCTCCCTTATAAATAGTATATTTTTCGTTTTTACCATAAAAAAACATTATTTACAATATACCCATTCTCATTCAATTACCTAATGTCATTATTATAAATCATCTTATTAAACAACTATTTTATGTATGGAATAAACAAAAAGCAGAGGTTCGATGGATGTGCTCATTTGATACAACTGAAAAAGATATATATAATTTTGTTCATACCATTAAACATGTATTAAAAAAAAATCAACAAAGGATTTTTTATGAAAAAACTACTCTTTTTTATTTTCAGTTTAATTTTTCTTTCTTCTCATGCAATGCAACAAAAGCCTGTTAATAACTATACAACAAATAAAACAATTAAATCTTTTTTAGAAGATGCCTCCTCTAAATTAGGTGATGAAAGCTTTTGGCGTCTAACAACTTCTTCAGATTATCCATTTCACAAATTCTTTCTAACATTACAACAACGACCAGCTTTACAAAGTTTCACGCCATATCAACTCACCACAGTAAACCATCGTCTCATTCATCAATTGTTATTTAATAAAAAATTAGATTCCAAATTACGGTTCAATCAAATAACCATTGAAGAAACAGCCGCAACTATTGAAGGAATCTTCAGCAGCCTCTTAAAAAATCAAGGTTAATATTTAGTTGTTTTTACATCTAAGGAACCAACACGCTCCTTAGATGTAAAGATTACTTACCAAGAGCAAAAAGAAGATCACGCTTATGCTCTTCTTCTTGCATCAAGATTTCTTCTAAAATACGACGATGAGAATATTGTCCAAGTTCTTCAGCCATTGGGATTAACTCTCTGTAAAGGTTAATCGCGATATCTTCACCAGCTAAATCTTGTTCAAGCATCTTTTTAGAATCTTTTGACGTCTCTCTTTTTTCAACATCAACGGATGGAAAACCACCCAAGTCCGTTATCATGGTAGAAACGAGAACACCATGAGCCATCTCTTCTTTTGAATGAACCAACATTTCTTCCGTAATGTTCTGATATTCTGCTCCAGTCATAACTGCTGCATGTTGTAAATATTGTATTGCCGCAGCATATTCCCATTCAAGCGCTTTGTTCAATTTTTCAATAAACACATCATTCTTTGTCATATCATTCACCTGTTTTTTATAAAAAATATATTTAAAGGTTTCAAATAATATACCAATATAACAAAATGAAATACAATCGATCTCAGACAGAAGATAAACACCCGCAACATTTCATATAACAATTTTACAAAAAACCATCTTAGAAATGACCAAGGAGACAATACCTGCTACACTTTTAATGATACCGTTTAACCAGTTAGTTTAAAAAAAATGATTTATATAAAAGACCTTTGCTTAACATTCAAAGACCAGATAATTTTCAACAATATATCCTTAACATTAAAAGATAATGCCAAGGTTGGGATTGTCGGCCGCAATGGTTCAGGAAAAACAACATTGCTACGTATTATCGCCGGCACCCAACAACCAGACTCGGGAATTATCCAAAAACCATCGTCATTTAAAATTGGCTATATGCCTCAAGAGTTTACACTCACCTCGTCAACAACTGTACTTGAAGAGACGCTCAATGCGCTACACCATATCGATGAAACTGAAAGGCCACGAGCTGAAGTCGAAGCAAAAAGAATCTTAGACGGCCTCGGTTTTAAAGAAAATCAACTCGTTCAATCGGTAGCCACACTCAGCACCGGCTGGAAAATGCGCGTGGTCCTTGCACAATTATTATTACAACGAGCAGACTTTTATCTTTTTGACGAACCTACTAATCACCTTGATTTAATTGCACAAGAGTGGTTTTTCGATTTTTTAAAAAGAGCATCCTTTGGATTTGCGCTGGTCTCACATGACCGTTATTACTTAGACAATCTCTGCTCAAACATTATTGAGCTAGAAAACGGCAATTGTACCAAGTATAATGGCAATTACACGGCCTATCTTAAACAAAAAGAAGAACGGGAAACTATTCTGCGTGCTACCTATGAAAATCAACAAAAAGAGATTGCTCAAAAACAAAGAACTATTGAACGCTTTAGAGCAAAATCATCTAAAGCTAAAATGGCTAAAAAAATGGAACGAGATCTCAATAAAATTGAACGAATTACGATACAACCCAAACAATCAACGATCCATTTTGCTTTTCCAGAAACAAGAGAATCAGGAAAGATTGTATTAACGGTTGATCACCTTTCATTCGCTTTTCCCAATAATCCTATTTTAAAAGATGCATCATTCACCATTCAACGTCATGAACGAACAGCAATTATTGCGCCCAACGGTACGGGAAAAACAACTTTGTTAAATCTCATTGTAGGCAAATATAAGCCACAATCAGGAACAATCACTTTTGGGCATCATGTTAAAATCGCTTATTTCGAACAAGATCAGCTTGAAACTTTTCATCCAGAAAAAACTATTTTTGAGACTGTATTAGAACGAACAGACGCAAATGAACTTACCATTAGGACCATGCTTGGAAGTTTTTTATTCACTCAAGATCTTATTAATAAAAAAATTAAAGTGTTAAGCGGCGGTGAAAAAAATCGGGTTAATATGATTTGTACACTTCTTCAAAAAGCAAATCTTCTTATCTTAGACGAACCAACAAACCACTTAGATATTTTTTCTAAAGAAATTCTCTTACAGGCTCTTAAAGAATATAAAGGAACCGTTTTATTTGTTTCACACGATCATAACTTTGTAAATAATCTTGCAACAGGTATTTTAGAAGTCTCAAATCTTCAAACTATTCACTATTTAGGTAATTACGAATCATATTTGATGCAAAAAAAAGAGGCTGAAAGACTTAGCGAAAAGTC
>CAYPXP010000042.1:0-7397 GCA_964414965.1 uncultured Pseudomonadota bacterium | reverse complement strand
GGGTGCGAACTCATCTTTAACTCAGCAATCTTATTGCTTCCACCCTTCGCGTAAAACTTCGATTAACATCGTCGTTATCTGCATGGGATCTTCGCCATACATCTACCACCGACCGTGTCGGTGATTCTGTTACAAAAAAAAGAAAAGAGGAGCGTTAAAATTAACGCTCCTCTTTTCAACTATAAAACAAATTTATTTTTCTAAGGAAATACCTTTTTCCTTCAAATATTCTTCTAAATAACCTGGACGGCCAGCTTGGAAAATAGCGCCAAGCATTAATAAAGCTAGAACAAAAAGCTCAAATAAAACAAAACCAACGGTTTTAAGAATGGCACGGTGTTTAGTCAATGCACGTGTGTTGAGATAAATGATAACTATAAAATAGACTATACCAATAGCGCGATAAAGCATGTAATGGTGTAGGACATTTTCTACGACGCGACCTGTTCCAAAGAAGACAATAATAGCTCCAAAAACATATCCACGATGAGCAGGTAAAATGAAACTTAAAAAATTATCCCATTTTTTTGCCAAGCCCATTTTTTTAGCAACAAAATATTCAATTCCTAAGAAAATTAAATAAACAATAACTAAGGCAAGTATATAGAGTACATAAAACAAAATGGACATCTTTTGATTACGCAAGATGATATACATATCACGATACCATGCAAAATAATAGAACAAGCCAGAAGCATATATAGTTAAAAACGCAACAGGATGAGTCATTGCATTAATTAATACATTAGCGCAAAGCCCTAATTTTCTTCCCCATTTTGCTCTAATAATAAATGCTCCAAAAAGAGCTATAAAAAAAACAGCGCCCCAAATAACCGCCATCCAAATCCAACGGATATTAGGTAAAAAAAGATAAAGTAAAAAAGTTTGTAGATTGGTAACAGCTATTTCTGTTACATGTGAAAGAGATATCATTTTTTCTCCCCTTAAAAGGTTAAACTTATCTCTAGAACTACCAATTATTAACCATATTGGCAAATTATCATGTTTTAAATAAATATCTTTATTAATTTAAAACACAAAAAATCGATCAATTCTATCATAAGGCGTTATGAGTCGCACCGTTTTACAGCAAATAGAATGGCCCTAATCATTCTGACCTGGCTCACAAATTTTGCCCGATGTATATCATCTAGTAGACGCCAAATTAAACATTCACCATTCGAAACTAAGCTCACAAAGAGGCTCATATTTTTCTATAAAAATTTTACTGGTCACGTTAGAATAGAGGCATCTCATTTCACCTCTTGTTTCGTAATAAAATTTTTAATTAAGGTAAATAAAAATAACATTTACCTAAAAGGAGTTGTATATGTCCAGTCAAAATAAACTACCAGTAATAAACACTCAATTAGATGTTGTAGAAACGATCAACTCCTACTTGCGTGAGACTGATTGGCGGGTTAAAGAAAACAGTAATGAAAGCTTCAGCTTTTCTGGCCTGGTTATTCATGCCGCTGGTAAAGCAATAAGCCTCTACACATTAAATCTTTATCCAGAAGAAATACGCAATGCTCATATAAAAGGGTATATTCATATTCATGATCTGAGCCAAGGGATTGTCGGTTATTGTGCAGGTTGGTCTCTTAAAAATCTTTTACTTCGGGGATTAGGAAATGTTCCTTTAAAAGTTGAGTGTAAACCAGCAAAACATTTAAGTACTGTCGTTCATCACATGATCAATTTTATTGGATGCCTTCAAATGGAATTTGCTGGTGCTCAAGCATTCTCATCAGTTGATACGTTACTCGCACCATTTATAAAAACCGATCATTTATCTTACAAAGAAGTTAAACAATGTATTCAACAACTTGTTTTTTCACTTAACATTCCAAGTAGATGGGGATCGCAAACACCATTTTCAAATCTTACTTTTGACTGGGTCGTTCCCGATGATATGAAAAATGAAGCAGCCATCGTTGGAGGAAAAGGGCAATCATTTACCTATGGTGATTGTCAACATGAGATGGATATGATTAATCAAGCGTTTCTCGAAATCATGCTTGAAGGTGACGGCATAGGGCGAATTTTCACGTGGCCAATTCCAACCTATAATCTTACCAATAATTTTAATTGGGACTCACTCAACGCTGATCTTCTATTTGATGTTACGGCAAAATATGGGTTACCATACTTTCAAAATTATATTGGATCTAATCTCGACCCTCGTAGCATTCGCGCTATGTGTTGTCGTTTAAATTTAAATCAAACAGAATTAATGAGACGTCCAGGTTCAATGTGGGGTCCCGGTGACTCTACTGGCTCAATCGGGGTAATTACTATCAATATGAATCGTCTAGGTTATATATCAAAAACAAAAGAAGAATTTTTGAGACAATTGAGCTATTATATGACTCTCGGCAAAGAGGCTTTAGAAATCAAAAGAAAATTAATCGCTGAAAATCTTGAACGCGGCCTCATGCCGTACACCAAAACTTATCTCGGTTCATTTAATAATCATTTTTCTACTATTGGACTCTGCGGCATGAATGAATGTTGTCTTAATTTTCTACAAACCAATATCTCTTCAACAGTAGGTTCTGACTTTGCCATTGAGACCATTCACTTTATGCGTGAAAAGTTGGTTGATTTTCAAAGAGAGACGGGTAACTTATATAATCTTGAGGCGACGCCAGCCGAAGGAACTTCATATCGTTTTGCACGTTGCGATAAAAAATATCATCCAAGCATTATCACGGCAGGTAAAGATGAACCTTATTTGACCAATTCAACACAATTGCCTGTCAATTGTTCAGATGATTTAATGGACGCCCTTGAACATCAAAACAAAATTCAACCACTCTATACCGGCGGAACTATCTTTCATACATTCCTTGGAGAACGATTACGCTCTGGAGAAGCTTGTAAGTTATTAGTCAAAAAAATTGCAGAAAATACAGAACTACCTTATTTCTCTATTACGCCAACATTCAGCATCTGCAACAAACATGGCTATTTAAATGGTGAACAACCCTGTTGTCCTTATTGCCACCATGAAACTGAAGTCTATTCACGAATCGTAGGGTACTATCGCCCGGTCAAGCGCTGGAATGCAGGTAAAAAAGAAGAATTTAAAGAACGAAAAACATTCGCTTCCGATAATGAAAAAAACAGCTTAAAAGAGTTTGTGGCATTCGCTTACAATGCTCCAGGAGTGAGAGAGTTATTAAATAAATATCATTAAAAATCTTGCACTTTTATAAAATTCCTTTATTTTTTCTATAACAATTAACATTTCTAAGGAAAAATCATGACCAAGTCTCTCTTTCTCCTTCTAATTCCGCTCTATTTAAATTCGATGGATCAACAAGAAGCATCAGCTGTCACTATTCCTAATTGCGCCGGATGTTACTGTTGCCATTGCTCCTTTTTACACAAATTATGTTGGCAAACATGTAAAAAAACTCCGACAATAAAAGGAGAAAATTGCAAGGAAATCTGCTGCCAACATTGTTGTGATAACTGGTATGAAGGGCTTATAGAATACACCTGTGGAGATCTAGGAATATGTTGTCCTGCTTGGTCCTGTGCAAAAGGTGCATGCTGGGACGAAAGCGAGCAAACTTTTTGTGGATGTGACGAATGTGACAGATGTAGTTGGCGCAGCTGTCTTTTCCCTCCTTGCTGCATTGCACCATGGGTATGTAAATTATGTTGTTGCTGTTGTATAAAAGATATAAAAGATGGAATAGCTCAGCAAAGACAAATAAAAATATGTAATGGACAAATAACAAAAATTGATACCAAGATTTAAAGGAAAAAAACCTTAGTGCCCCGTTTCAACAACTCTTCTTTATAAAAAACAAGAAGCCCACCCATAAGTAAAAAAAATGCTAAAACAAAGGTTACTGTTATTTGTTCTTGTAAAAATAAATAACCAAAAAACGCCGTAAAAAATGGGCTCAAAAAACCAGCAAAGGTCATAAAAACCACGGAATATGATCGCAAAAGCCACGCATATAAATTATAACAAATAACACATGATAATAATGAGGTAGCAATAACTAATACTAAAAATTTGGGCACATTTGCCACAGGAATAGGATTCCAAGATTCAACAAAAAATGATGTTACTAATGATCCAATGCCGCCAAGCAACATAGTAATTCCATTAACCTGTATACTTGTATAATGACGATTAAAAACAAGTCTTTTAACAAAAGTCCATCCAATAGTTGTAGCTACCATAGCTCCTAAAAGCCATACGTCAGATTTTGCAAATAACAACGAATTTCCATCTCCCTGTTGATAAAATAAAAGCATCATTCCTAAAAGCCCCAATATAAGTCCAAACCATTTATATCGTGTCAATCGTTCATGCCAAATAAAATAAGCTAAAATAGCACCTAAAAAAGGAGATAAACAAAAAATAAGTGACGCTTTTATAGCGCTCATATGTTCTAAGCCAACTAATTCAAATGTGTTAGTAATATAAATATTAAAAAGTGCAGCGCCACTCAATAAGAATAAATCAGCACGACGAATAGGTTTCCATTCATTTTTAATTAATAACCAACTAAATAAAATCAAAGCAGCAAAAAGCATTCGTATAGCTACCAAAAAAAATGGCTGACCATAAAAAAGAGACGCTTTCATCAACACAAATGAAAGCGAAAAACCAACATAAAGTAGAATAACTAAAATCATAATTAAACTTACGGTTCAAAAATAGCCATCAATCTATTATATTTCATTTTATTTATATAAACTAATTTTTTCATTTAGCCATTGCATTATTTTCGATTGTTCTTATCCTTATTTACAACACTTTTTAATGAAAGAAAGCATGATTATCAAAGGACTTCAAAAATTATCTTTAATTGATTACGAACCATACACCTGTTGCGTCATTTTCACTGCTGGCTGTAACTTTCGATGTATATTTTGTCATAATAAAGATCTCGTTCTTAATCCCGAAAAACTTGCTACCATTACCAATGAAGAATTTTTTGATTTTTTAGAACAAAAAAAGAGATGGCTTGATGCTGTTTGCATCTCAGGTGGCGAACCAACCTTACACAAAGATCTTCCTGAGCATATTGCTCATATGAAGGCACTTGGCTACAAAGTTAAACTGGATTCTAATGGCACCAATCCCGGCATGATAGAACGGCTTATCAATGATAAATTAATCGATTATGTCGCCATGGATATTAAAGAAACACCAGAAAAATATATCGACATTATTCAAGTACCAACTGATTTAGAAAAAATTAAACAGAGCGTTAATCTATTAATGCAAAATTACGTTCCTTATGAATTTCGCATGACTATGGTACCAACTGTTGTTAAACATGATGATATTGAACAGATTGGCCAATGGCTCAAAGGGGCTCGTAAATTCTATGTACAACAATTTAGTAACAAAATTTGTCTCAAAAAAGCCATCGAACAAGTAGGTCCATTTCCCCTTGAAACGCTTGAAGAATTTAAAACAATTTTAGATAAATATATTACACAAGTTGAAATCCGCGGTATGGAAACTATGCAATCGTATGAACGAAAAGCCGCTCAAGAAGAGAAAAATCTATGAACAAAGAACAGACACTTAAAGAGCTTACACAAATAATTAAAAAATTTATAGAAGAACGTGATTGGGAACAGTATAACACCCTAAAAAATGTAAGTATTAATATCTCCGTTGAAGCCGCTGAGTTGCTTGAATACTTCACATGGAGCGACAACAAAGATTCACAAATAATATTTGATCAAAAGCAAAAGGAAATTGAACATGAAGTTGCCGACATTTTAATTTCAACACTTATTTTTTGCGCCATGGCAAAAATCAATCCAGAACAAATTTTTTTAGAAAAGCTCGAAGAGATTAAAGCAAAATACCCAGTTGATAAAGTCAAAGGCAAAAATTATAAATATAAGGATTACGATTATGGAACAAAAAAACAATTTTACACACTTACAAGAAAAAATAGCTCAATTAGTTAAAGAACGTGATTGGGAAAAATTTCATTCACCAAAAAATGTCAGCATTGATATTGCCGGCGAAGCAGCCGAACTGATGGAACACTTTAAATGGCTTAACGATCAAGAATCTTTTGAAATTCTTAACAAAAAAAGAAAAGAGATTGAAGAAGAAATTGCTGATGTCTTTATTTCAGCCCTTTCTTTTTGCAATGCCACTCATATCGATCCAGAAAAAGTCATCTTAGCCAAATTAGAAGAGATTAAAGCAAAATACCCTATTGATCAAGTCAAAGGTAAAAGTCTTAAGTATAGTGAGTATAAAAAAGAATAGAGAAATTTATATTCTCTATTCTTTTTACTTTAAACAAATTATTTTAATCTCTCTATTTTTATTCACTTCTTAAAAGGATTTTTAGAATAATTTAATAACTCTTTTGCTTCTTTTGTTAATTTCGATTCATCTAAATGAGGATAAAGTTTATTAAATTCAATAGCTCGATTAATGTATTCTCCTGTAGCCACATCTACACAAAGCCAATCAATAAATTTCAACATAACTCCCAATCCTACCACTCCTGCACCAAATTCCATCGTATCACCCGGAGGACTATCAAATGACTGATATAGTAAATACGCTCCAGTTAACATAGACAGACATGCGGCATATCTAATCCCTTTAACAATATTAGCCTGTTTCTTTAGAGCCTGTTGCCATTCAAGTGCCCCATTATTAAACATAGCCTCAGGTGATTCTTCACATTTTAAAGAAAGAAATATTAATAATAAAAACATATAACGTTTCAAAAAAAGCCTCACTTTTTGTAATTTAAGTATAATGATTTTTCAACATAAAAAAAGAGCGATGGTTTTTAATCATCGCTCAATTTTAAACCTGGCAATATCTATTTTCCCAGGCCGTCTCCAGCCAAGTATCTTCGACGCTGTAGTCTTAACTGCCGTATTCGGAATGGGAACGGGTGTTTCCCTACAGCTATACTCACCAGGAAATTTTTAAAAACTTTCTTCTTGCGACCATGTTTGTAACTTAAGAGTACCACACTCAACTTTTACAGTTTTTATTAATTAAGGCTAAAACATTCGACCTATTAGTACTGGTTAGCTGAACACATTACTGTGCTTACACACCCAGCCTATCAACCTTGTAGTCTTCAAGGGGTCTTATTAATGTCTACTCAATCAAAACCGAAGTTTCAACTTTATAAACGGGGTATCTAATCTTGAGGAGGGTTTCCCACTTAGATGCTTTCAGCGGTTATCCCTTACGAACGTAGCTACCCAGCTTGCTTTTGGTAAACAACTGGAACACTAGAGGTTCGCCCATCCCGGTCCTCTCGTACTAGGAACAGATCCTCTCAAATACCCTACGCCCACGACGGATAAGGACCGAACTGTCTTACGACGTTCTGAACCCAGCTCGCGTACCGCTTTAATTGGCG
>CAYPXP010000041.1:0-7644 GCA_964414965.1 uncultured Pseudomonadota bacterium | reverse complement strand
ATTAAAATAAGCGTCCACAGCGTTCCTTGTAGCACTAAAGAAACCAATCGACCATAACCAACAAAGGGGTCGCTCATAACAATTAAGGAAATAAAAATAATAAGAAATGCAGCATAATAGTAATCAATTTGATCTTTGATAAATGACCAAATTTTACCACGACTTGGCAACGCATCCAAAATCAATTCTTTGGTTAAAATTAAGAAGACAAGTGAAGCTCGCGTAATAATAGAATAGATTGCAAGAAGAATCGTTGGCAATTCTGAATGACCATAGGTAGTGATGATAAACGCTTCTCTAAAGAATAATATTATAACTGTTGAAAATAGGAAAAATTGAAAAACGTACGTAAAGCGATTTTGGAAAGAAACACTCATAAATTTTTTATTCAGCTCAATAAAATATGAGACAAAAATATGAGAAAGATAACATAAATAAGGAATTGAGAGTAAATAAAATAAAATTTTAGCATGAATGCCAACATCAACGATAATTTCATACCGCACCATACTAAAGAAAACACTCCAAATAAAAATACCTAATAAATGATCTCTTAAAAATGAACAAATAGTGATAATCGCATTAATAATAAAATGACTATCAGCTTTTTTTTGACGAGTGACAAGAACTTTATGTAATAATGGCAAACTCATAGCCAGTAAAAAATAGAGCGCAGCTAAAAGTAAAAATGCAATAATAAAATTAAGAATATTTACAGTATCACTCAATAAATCAGCAAACCAATCGCGTATCTCAAAAAAGCTTGTTTGCGAGGCAATGTTAATTAAATCATCCCAAAAAAACCTCAAGTCTGGTCCGGTACTTTTAATTCCTTCCCACGTAATGGCACCAACTGAACGCTGCCAAATACCACTAATACTTTCAAGCTTTCTAATAACCATATCAGCTTGACGCTTCATATCCATCAATAGAGTGGTAATAGTTGAATTAACCTTAATGAGCTGACCATTTAAATCAAGCTGTTTATTTAACTGATCCTGCGACTTATTTAAAACATCTAAAAAATTTTTAGATGTTTTAGCTTTATCAATTTGTCCTTTGACTTGCGTTAATGCTCGTGTTTCTATACTCATCAAATTGGTAACAACTGCATCTTTATTTTTATACTCTTCAAGCTGTCTATCAATCTCAGTTTTTTTATTTAAAAAATAATTAAGCTGTTGTTGACGATCGGGCTCATCATAAATCGATCGTCGTTGCGTAATTGTTAACCAAGTTTTCATCACTTCCAGTTGTAACTCTTCATTCATCACGCGTGTTTTACTCAAAGCCAAATTTGCCTCAAGTAACACTATATTGCGATCAACCGCTTGTAAACGGTCGTTCAGTAATGCCACGTTATAAAATCCAGCTTCATCACCAGTAGAAGCTGGTTCAATAAGACGCTCGCTCAGTTGACGCACATCTTGTATAGGTTTAGGTAACTTCTTATTGGCTACATCAAATAATTTTTGATCTTCATCACGCTTAGAGCTAAGTTTCGAAAAACTTTTATTATATTCTGCTTGTTCTTTGCTATATATCTTTCGTTGTTCATCAAGACTCGCATTTAGTCTTTGTACTTCTGCTTCATTAACCCATAACTTACGATCAATCTTGGCTAAATCCTTTCTGAAAAAATCTATTTTTATTTTAGTAACAAAAAGATTCAGGTTAACCAAGTCAAGCTCTTTTTGTAAAACTTTACGACGTTCCTTTTGATTTTCAATTTTAGTTTTGAGTAATTGAATTTCCCAATCAATTACATCACTCTTTTGTCGCAGCTCTAAGGCCTCATCTTGAAGTTTATTAGGAGAAAAACTCTTCTGCTCTTTCTCTTTTTTCTTGAGCTCTTGTTCAAACTGTTCTAATTGTTGTTCACTGTTAACAACTACATCTTCTAAACGCTTTTTTTCATCACGATAGCTATTAAATTCAGCTTCAGCACTTAATAACTGTTTCGATAAATTTTGGAAATCATTAAATTGATATGATGCCTTATCACTGACCCGCAAATCATTGAACGAAGGATTAGCTATATATTGCTCTAAAACCTCAATATTTTTCTTTAAGCAATAAATAACTTGTTTATACGCTTGCTGTATATCATTTAATGACTGTTTTATATCCTGTAAAATTACTTCTCGTGTTGAAAAATAATCATGATCAAAAGAAGTTGCGCCCTGTTTTTGAGAAGCTAGCTCTCGCTCTTCTTTGACAATAATATCTAGACGAGATTTTATGGTAGATGAAAACTCTTTTTCACCATTTTCTAAGGCAATTAACTCTTCGTGTAAAGCCTCTAATTTATGCTTTTTCTCTTCATATTGATTCACCAAAAATTGTGTTTTTGTGCCTCGTTTACCTAAAACATCAAGCCCAAAAAAGCCCGCTTGTACTAAGGTAAAAAAATGTAACATACATAAAAAAAATATCTTTTTCATTATCTAACCTGAGATAAAAAGTTAACCGTTTTTAACAACCGACCATATGGATGAGCTTTTATGCATTGATAAATAAATATTTCAATCTCTTTCCTTTGTTCATGAGTCAAAGCAAATCTTACCAATTCTTCATGATGCCTGTACAACAAAGAGCTTACAGTTAACTGTTCAACATCAATTGGATATTGCCCTATAATAAACAACAATTTAGCTAACAAAAGCTTTTGTACATGTGCACAAGAAGAAAATTGATCAAGCGAACGAATGATATACAATAATAAATCAAAACATTCAGTTTTTCCGCTTTGAACAGGCAAACAAAAATAACATATTTCAACCAAATGGTGCATAAATAAAAGCACCAACTCATTTTGATAAGATGGAACCATTAATAATTCTACCTGTTTTACAAAAAAATTATACGGCTCTTCAACAAGCTCATATGATATAATTGCTCCTACAGAAGCGTAAGATGCCCATTGCCAACTTGATGGAATCACACTCAAGTGACCATATTGTTCATCTATAATTGATAAATGAATTTTTTGCGGAAAATGTTTTCGTATAATAATACCGCGCGATTGCATTTCAAGCTTCATATCCTACCCAATATATCGATAATTACATCTAGTTAACGCAAGATTTTAATAAAAATCAATCTTGAAATTTAAAAAACTTTTTAGGGAACACGTACATATGTATACAAACAATACTTTTCTAAAAAAAGAGGAAGCTTTTAATCTCAGCTTCCTCTTTTTTATTTTATTATTTAAAACGTATCAATCATTTGACCGCTTCTCTCAATTCAACAACTTTATTTGTTAGCTCCCAAGTAAAATCACGATCTTCACGGCCAAAATGACCATATACCGCCGTCTTTGCATAAATAGGGCGCCTCAAATCAAGATATTCAATAATATCTGCCGGTTTTAGTGGAAATACACTACGAACGGCATTTTCTATTTTTTTCTCATCAACTTTTGCTGTGCCCAAGCAGTTAACATAAACTGAAACAGGCTCAGCTACACCAATAGAATATGCCAATTGCACTTCACATTTATCCGCTAAATCTGCTGCTACAATGTTTTTTGCTATATGTCGTGCCATATATGCCGCTGAACGATCAACCTTTGAAGGATCTTTGCCTGAAAAACACCCGCCACCATGTCGTCCCATGCCGCCATAGGTATCAACAATAATCTTGCGTCCCGTTAAACCTGCATCAGCTTCAGGCCCACCAATCACAAAGTTACCTGTTGGGTTAATATGATAAATCGTATTTTCCGTAATATAGGCCTTACAAACAGGAATAATTACTTCTTTTTTAATTGATTCCACAATTTCATCATAAGAAATATCGGGATTATGTTGCGCAGAAACAACCACCGTTGAAAGTTCTGTTGGCTTTCCATCAACATATTTAATGGTTACTTGTGATTTACCATCAGGACGGAGCCATGGCAAAATTTTCTTCTTACGAACTTCAGTTAAGCGATAACTCAATTTATGAGCAAGATCAATCGGCAACGGCATTAACGAGGAAGTCTCCTTACACGCGTAACCAAACATAAGTCCTTGATCGCCAGCTCCCTCTTCATGACCATCACGCACATCGACACCACGAGCAATGTCAGCCGATTGTTTACTTATCGAAACATACACTTTGCATGCATCAGCAGAAACGCCAAATTCCGAATTAATATAGCCAACATCACGTAACGTTTGTCTAACAATGGTTTCAACATTAACGACACCACCACTCGTAATTTCACCCGTTACAATGATATCCCCTTTAGCTGCAAGAACTTCACAACCAACACGTGAACATTTATCTTGTATCAACAATGCATCAAGAACTCGATCAGAAATCTGATCACATAGCTTATCAGGATGTCCTTCGGTTACCGATTCAGAACTAAAAAAATACTCTCTTTGCTCACTCATAATATTCACCATCAATAAGGTAACAATTAAAAATTCTTTACGCACAAAAATCTCCTTTCAATATCACAATTATAATTAGACAAGATAACAGCTTACTTGAATAGGACAATTTTTCAACAGCCCTCCGCAAAACCGCCACAGAAAAAGGATATTTACAAATAGAATGTCACACCCTTTACTTCTGCGGTAAAAATTTGCAACTATAAAAGAAAAGGGGGTTGAATAAGATGAAAAAGATTTTAATAGCCAGTTTTTTGTCAATTTACAGTTTTGTTTTTACCAAACCAAAAGTCACAATTGTTTTAGTTATTGATCAATTTGCTGCTCATTATATAAATAAGCTCGATTCGTATTTGCAACACGGAATTCATCATCTCTTAAAAAACGGCATTGTCTATGTAAATACAAATTTACCTTATGGAGCCACTGCTACCGCCGTTGGTCATACGAGCTTAAGTACAGGCGCTCTTCCCAAAGATCATGGCGTTATCTGTAATGCTTGGCTTGATGATCAAGGAAATAAGGTAAAATTTGAAGATGGCTATGACGCGCGCCACCTAATACTTCCCACGCTCAATAAGCCATTTCTTGAAAAAAATAGTCATAACAAATCAATATCCTTATCTATTAAAGGAAGGGCTGCCTTGGGAATGGCCGGCAAAAAAGCTCCGGCGATCTGGCTCAATGAATCAATAGGCAACTTTCAGACTAATAATAATAGTCTTATTATCGATCAACTTCTTACGGAGTTTAATGAGCGTTTAAAAAAAACTGAGTTATCATGGCAGCAATTTCATACCGATCCTAATTATTATGATTTTCCCTATATCAATAATTACGATTACGCTGAACAAGCTCCTATTGTTAACTCCACCCCAAAAACAACTCAAACTAATTTTGTTGAGTATTTTTCTCAATTACCATCAACAAACAAATTTCTTTTAGATATGGCTGTAGCCTATTTAAAAAAAACATATACGCCTCATTCTAACGAAGACATATTAATCTGGGTAAGCTTAAGTAGCCTCGACAAAATTGGGCATTTGTATGGACCGTATGCCAAAGAAGTAATCGACATGATCTATCACCTTGATTATCAAATCGAACAATTTATGAAAGAAGTTGCTCAGATCGTCCCGCGTCAAGAAACACTTTATGTTTTAACTGCTGATCATGGCATTATGCCTATTCCAGAATTAGCAAAAAAAGAACATCCCGATGCCAAACGTATTAATACAAAAATCATTAGCGCAGCAATAAACAACGAAATTAAAAAAAATTTTGGTATATCAGATATATTAATTGATGATAAGATTCCCCATATTTATCTGAATAAAAAAATAACTAAAAATTTATCTTCACCAGAAAAAGAACGCCTATTAAAAGCAATCCAAGAACAATTAGAACAGATACCAGGCATCAAAAGAGCTTATACTAACAAAGAACTTGAAGAAATGCGGCCTCAAATAGGAAGCTATGCATGGCACTTAAAAAACAATATTTATCCGGGTCGAAGTGGCAATTTACTCTTAGAAATAGAACCATATGTACTTATGAGCAAATACAAGGGTGGCACAAAACACAATACTCCCCATCCCTATAACACGCATGTTCCACTTATTCTGTATCAACCAACGGTATATGAACATAAGACCATTACACAACGCGTTTGGATGCCCCAAATTGCCGCAACATTAGCTAAAATACTAGAGATTAATTCACCATCATCCCAAGCATTACCACCATTGCCAATCAGCTAATAAGCGATTGTAAGACAAGCTGGCTCCATGTTTCAAATGGTGCCAAATCTTTAATTGAAGAAAGCGGAACCATTTTGCCTTCTTTAAGCTCTGATCGAATCTGTATATTCGCCGTAGTTCCTTTTAATAAAAACACAAATCCTAAATGAACTTGCCCAACACTATTGGTATCATCATTGACAATGCCTAATGGTTCAAATTCAAATTCATCATGATAAATAACTTCTTCATTAAATTCGCGTTGCGCCCAATCAAAAATGGTAGAACCTAATAGATCTTCCTTGCGAATATGGCCGCCAATACCAACACTTAACTTTCCAGCCAAACGACTTTCCGAGGCGGTCTCTTTTCGTTGAACAACAAAGACCTGATCATCGTGCATAAAAACTAAATAAGGAATAATTTGTTTAAAATTAAGATCTTGTTCCATTGTTAAACGAGATTGAAATTGTCCATAATGTTCAATCGCCCACAAATACCAGTCATAATTCAATTGTTTAAGTCCATGCCAAGCGGCATCATGTTGAAAAATAAAATCACGACGTACAACTAAAATTTGTTCGTCATATAAAGAAGGATTGATCTCATTATATACCTGTTTTTGCATCATGTTCTCCGTGAGATGATGTTATTTTTTACGTTACGTATTTTCTATAGTTAAAAGCATTACAAAATTATTGCAACTGTAAAGAAGGGACCTTGTTCCCAAGGCCCCTACTAAAACCAGTCTCCTATTCCATCGCACTGCTTGATGTCTTATGGATGAAAAAACATTAAAACATTACGATAAAAATAACAAGTGCTTTTTTTAGAATGTGAACACGATACATCATTAAAAACTATTCAAACTCATAACGGAAAGACCTTTTTGCCACATTTTTGATAAGTAGGTTATACTTATAAAATAGAGCTAAGTAAATTTTGCACAAAGGAGCATCATGAAAAAATCGCCAATATCACAAGTGATGATAGTTGGACTTGCAATATTTTCTATGTTATTCGGAGCTGGCAACATAATGCTTGCTCTTAATGTAGGCATGCGTTGTGGCACAAATTTCTTTTGGGCAAATATCGGATTTTTATTAACAGCAGTTATTATGCCTATCGCTGGGTTGGTAGCCGTTATCTTATTTAATGGCGATTACAACGCTTATTTTAATCGCCTTGGCAAAATTCCGGGACAATTACTTGTTTTTCTTATCATGCTTATTATTGGCCCTCTCAATGTAATTCCGCGGATCATCACCTTATCACATGTCTTATTTGAACATTTTTTACCCGCCAACAGTCTCGGCTGGTTCGCTGTTGGGTTTTTATTACTCACCTTTATCTTTACCTACAAAGAAAACAGAGTTATTTCATTGCTCGGTAAAGTTATTAGCCCTCTCTTGGTCTTAACACTAGTCACTATTATCGCTATTGGCATTATCAAATCCGGAACCGTCATTCCAACCGACACTTCTGCTTGGATGATTTTTTGGCGTGAAGCCAAATAT
>CAYPXP010000040.1:2099-7870 GCA_964414965.1 uncultured Pseudomonadota bacterium | reverse complement strand
AATTTGAGTTCGCACCCGACGAGACACTCGCTTCGCTCATTCCTCTGGGCGAACGAATTTATATAAATAACGCGAATTCGATAAATACTCATAGTTGATAAGTGTTTATATTAACGAGCTCACTCCCAGCCTGTTAGCCGTAAGTTTAATGAAGGCTGAAGCGTAGTCGAAAGGTTTCATCGAACGCGGTACATTTGCTTAAATCGAGTTCACGTCTTATTACAATTTACTCAAAAGCAGGAATAGAAGTCTGTTTTAGCACAAAATTGTGATAAGCCAATTACGCAAAACGTAAAAGAAAAATGCGGTAAATAAAATACCATCAAAACGATCTAAAAATCCACCATGCCCAGGAAGCAACGTTCCAGAATCTTTGATTCCGGCGCGGCGCTTTAGTTTCGATTCTAAAATGTCGCCAAAAAACAATAAGAAACAGGAAGCCAAGGTAAATAGAACGACAAACGGCCAACTATGGTCATAACCACATTCCCAAATTAAAAACCGTACACCAATAAGCGCAAATATATAACCCCCCCAAAACCCTTCCCAGGTTTTTTTAGGACTGATACTTGGCCAAATTTTATGTTTGCCAAAAAGACTTCCTATGACATAAGCTCCCGTATCATGAGCAAAAGCTAAAATAAATAAATATAAGAGTAGAATTCGATACTGCGGAATATGGTTTAAATACATAATTAGTAAAAAAGGCAGAACGGGATAAACAGGAAGATAGAGCCAATACCATATCGTTTTTGGATGATAAAAATTTTTCCACTCAAAAAGAATTATTAAAATTAAAATGAGCGCTAATAGCGCTGTAAAAAAGAGCGGTGGCAGCCACAAATAAACACCCCAAAAAATAAGCCCAAAAATTATCCCTGTTACCAGCCGCTTTATAAAATTCTTATTAATTTTATTTAAAAATCCACTCATCAGTAAACGCATTTTCTATATATGAAATGTTTCTATTTTTACCTATTCCCTCTATTAATGCTACATCAAAACGATACACATATGAAGACATTCCATATTCAACAATATATCTTCGCGCTACATGGGTAATTTTTCGCTGTTTTGAACGTGTTATAACCTCTGATAAATTAAAATAATGAGATCGACGATTTTTAACTTCAACAAAAGCTAATATTTCGTTCTTTTTCGCGATTAAATCGATTTCGCCACCAGCATATCTATAATTAGCCGCACAAATAGTATATCCCTGTTCTTGCAGCCATGTGGCAACAAAATCTTCCCCCTCTTTGCCAATCTGAATTCGTTGATTAGATAATGCGGGCATATTCTCGACGTCTTGATTTATCCATTTTATATTGTGGAAATCTTTTTAATAATGAACACTTTTTATCAGTAGCCTCATCATGGTGATCGAGCTCACAACAGAGTTCATAATCCAATTCAAGAATAGTTGATTCAATTTCAGGTAAATACTTTAAATAATGCTCTTTAATATATTCTAAGCGCTTTAACGCAGCTTTACATTGTTTACGATTAATATAAAAATAAAAACGCAGTATTTCACTTTCATACAATCGATATAATGCCGCATGTGCTAGTTCTTCAACTTCCTTAAAATATTTTTTATACTCATTTCGATGAAGCGCCTTTTTACCGTATTCTTTCGCCAAATCAACAACTTTTTGCGTTGCCCCTTGATCACGATCAGCGCCTAAAACTTCCCCATTTTTTGATAAAATAGCGCGATAATCAGCATAAGCAGCACTTGAACTTCCAGGATATAGTTGGACATAAAGCTCATACTCTTCAGTCGCCTCTGCAAAACGTTGTAACCCATACAATATATCGGCATATTCTAAGCGCAATTCACGTAACTCATCAGGATTTTCACACTTTTTTATCATCTCTTTTAAAAAAGTAATTGCAAGATAATCAAAACCTTGTTTACGTAAACGTGTCTTTTCCTCTTTTAATTCATCGAAACTCATGTGATGAGCAAGGCGAAATGTTTTACTCTGTTTGTATTCATTTTTTTTGAAATAGGTCTTTTTTTCTTCTTTTTGATGACCACATCCACCAAGTAATAACAGACTTATTAAACTTAAATACCAACGATTAAACATCTGAAAAATCTCCAATAGTAACAGAACGAAAAGAAGCTTATAACCTTCATTAAAAACAATTTTAACACAGGCTCCTTATAACGCAAATCAGTTATCCCTATTAAAAATATATTTTAAATGAAAAATGCTAAATTGTTGATTATTTACCTATTGTGGTATGATCAAAAAAATAATGGTGATTGACCAAGTCAAGGAGCCGGAGAAAATGATCAAAACTCTATGTGAACAATTACTCGCGATGAAAGCAATCACGAGCCAAAAACTCGCTGCCGCTGAAAAAATAGCCGCAGAAGAAAATATATCAATTAATGATTACTTGCTTAAGGAAAAAATTATTTCTGACGAAACAATTGCCGAAGCCTTTGCTGCCATGCTCAACATTCCTTACATTGTAAAAATTGATGACGAAATGGTCAATCCCGATCTTCTGGCCAAAATTCCTTTTCGCTTTCTTAAAGAAAACACTATTATTCCAATTAAACAAGATGATCAACTTATACTTATTGTAGCTAATCCAACCAATTTTCAAGCCATCGATTCATTTAAAATTGTTTTAAATGAACACTTTTCTTTATCAGTCTCTACTCCTAAAGTCATCAATGAAGCTATCAATCGTTTCTATCCTCTTGAAGGAACTAAAGAAATGATTGAAGAATTAGGCGAAGGACAAGAAATTGAAGAGGAAGAAGCAATAGAGTTCGGCGAAATTGATGAGCGAGATTTGCTTGGAATGGCTCAAGAAGCACCCATTATTAAGATGGTTAATCATATTTTGTTTCAAGCAGTAAAACAGGCTGCTTCAGATATTCATATCGAGCCCCTTGAAAAAGAGATTAACGTTCGTTATCGTATCGACGGTATTTTACATATTGCTTTTAACCCACCTAAACGCATTCAAGCTGCGCTTGTTTCACGTATAAAAATCATGTCCAACCTTAATATTGCTGAAAAACGTAAACCACAAGATGGTGGTATTCAAATAAAAGTTGCTGACAAAGCTATCGATATCCGTGTTTCCATTTTACCGACTATCTTTGGTGAAAAGATTGTTATGCGTTTATTTGATAAAAGTGGCGGATTTGTACCAGTCGAAGCGCTTGGATTTGGCAAGCATGATTACGATATCGTCATAGAGAGTATCAATCTACCTAATGGTATTGTTTTAGTTACCGGGCCTACCGGCTCTGGTAAAACTACAACGTTATATTCGATTTTAAATCGTTTAAACAAACCAGAAGTCAGCATTGTAACGGTTGAAGATCCGGTTGAAAATCAGATGAATGGTATAGCACAAGTACAAGTCAATGAAAAAGCAGGAGTAACGTTTGCATCTGCCCTTCGTTCCATTTTACGACAAGATCCTGACATTATCATGGTCGGTGAAACGCGTGATCAAGACACAGCTCAAATTGCTATTCAAGCATCGTTAACCGGACACTTAGTTTTAACGACCTTACACACCAATAATGCTCCGGCTAGTATAACGCGTCTCTTAGACATGGGTGTTGAACCATATTTAATTGCTTCATCAGTCACCTGTATTATCGCACAACGACTGGTTCGCAAATTATGCCCAAACTGCAAAAAAGTATTCAAACCTGATGCCGCTATGATTAAATCTTTAGGATTAACGGCTCAAGAAGCTAAAAAGATCACCTTTTATAAAGCCGTTGGTTGTCGCGAATGTACCGACACTGGATATAAAGGACGTTTGCCAATTTTTGAAGTTATGCAAATGACACCAGAAATTGCCCGCCTAACTATTGATGAAGTTGATGCTAACACCATTCGTGATGCGGCAATAAAGAGCGGTATGACCGTATTACTCAAAGATGGTATTGAAAAAATTAAAGAAGGATTAACGACAATCGATGAAGTACTTTCAGTTGCGGCAACTGTCCAAAGTGCAACCGAATAAAAGTGCCTTTAGCTTAGTAGAACTCACGATCATTATTGCTCTTATGGCACTGATTGCCGCCTTAACCATTCCGTCTGTAATTACCTTTAAACAACAATATGTGATAAGCGAATTATATGCTTTACAATCAACTATCTGGTATCTACAACAACAAGCTATTGCCGAAAACAAACAAAAAACGATTCTGTTTAACTCCAGCGAACACCTATATGAAAGTGCCCAGGAAAAACATAAACTTTCTCGATATGTCAAATTTGACATCATTCCAGGCGTTTTGGGGCCACCGTCTCATCCTCAAAAACAATTAAAAAAAGCATTCACCTGCAAAGAAAATAAATTAGTTATCACTCCTGAAGGAATTATTTCGCCAGGAACGATATATCTAGTCGACGATAAAAAACAATTTTTGTATGCTATTACGGTACCGATAGCGGGCGTTTCATTTACTCGACTCTATTATTACCGTAACAAGCAGTGGCATGTTTATATATAAAAAAGCGTTTATCACATCACTTATAATAAGTCTGTTAACAGGGTTCTTGACGGGAATTTTTATTCTTCAAAATCATCCTTTTACTAAACAATGTGCTACATCTATAATTTGTAAATTAATGTGTAAATCCTATAACTGCGATTTTAAAGCAGAAGTAGCATTTATTAACATTTTTTCATGTTCACTCATTTGCAAAAATGTCACAGTCGCGCCACTTGCTCCTGAAAAAGAAGAAAAATATTGGGCATGGAATGCCGAACAATTAAATTTTTCATTCTCATTAATTGATCTGCTTACGATTAAGAAACTACTACTCAATCTGCGCATTACCCATGCCAATATAGAAACGATGATTGATGAAAAAAATATTGCTATTGCCGACCATATACAAAAACTCCTATTCAGCAAAAATTTTAAATTCCCCACCGCCATTAACATACTTAAAATGCAAAATGTTAAACTTCGCCTTTATAATAAAGAGCATCATATTGACACCCTCCTTACCTGGTCAGGCACCAGTAAAAAAATCAATAATCAAGTAAAATCAATGTTTTATTTTGACCATGGATTAATTACGCACAATCAACAAATAGTTTTAACAAACTTCAAAGGCTCTATTTACAGCAATTTGGCACGCAATGGAACTAACACAATACTATTGGATGCCTATGCCGCCCTGTCAAAAAATAATAAGGCTTGTTTTATTAACGGAGAGCTTCATGGAGAAATAGGTTCACTTTTTATACGTAGTCAAGATAAAAAGTGTTCATTCAAAACGACGATAAATAACAACACAGTCAAAACGACCGGCCTTATAAACAGTTCTATACTACAAGATTTAGGCATTATTCAAAATTGCATACTTAGTGATCAACTTACCATTAATAATACATTAAATCTTAGTGACAAAACCTGTATCGGTTCTTTAGAAAACAGACTGCTACCCCTTAAGTGGTCATGGTTTTATCAAAATAATGAATTAACCTTTAATGGACAACTCACCAACAAGCTCAATATTCTATCTACTGCCTGGTCATTAAATAAAGATTGTATATTTGTAACTGGCACCTATCGACCTAACTACACCTCAATCACCTGTAATATTCCATTAACAAACCAAGTATTAGAAAAAAACTGCACAATTAGCGGCACCACTATTCTTAATAAAAATACAATACAAGCTCATGGAACAGCTGGCTCTTATCAATGGAACATTGAAGGAACTATAAGCCCATTTACACTCTTCAAAGGATTAATTCATAAA
>CAYPXP010000040.1:0-1999 GCA_964414965.1 uncultured Pseudomonadota bacterium | reverse complement strand
GACGGAAACATATTGCTCGAAAAAACATATTTTTCTGATATTCCTCTTGATTTACAAATCAAGTCATGGTCACCTAAACCTATTAAATATAATATAAATCTAGAAACTAAAGAACCAATACGTATACGTTCAAAAACGATTAATGCTTCCCTCGTAACACAACTAAATCTTCAATATCATACACACCCACTTATTAACGGCCAGATTTCTGTAAAAAGCGGTACCATTAAACTTCCCTATAGTAAACTTAAAATCATTTCGGGAACGCTTCATTTTGCAGCAGAACAACAACTAGACCCCCTTTTGGAATTAACTGCCAAAACTTTTTTACAAAATTACACCATTACTATTCATGTTACCGGCTCATTAAAAAAGCCTATTATCAATCTATCATCGGTTCCAGCATTACCTGAAGAAAAAATTGCTGCTCTGGTATTAACAGGCTCTCAACAAATTTCATTTAATATTATTGCGCCGGGATTAATTGTTGAATTTTTTAAAAAACAATTATTGGAACATAGTAAGCAGATTATTAAAAAACCGAAACTCAATACTTTATTAAAACCACTCAAACATATTAAATTTACGCCAACCTTTACCGACGAAAGTGGCAGACAAGGATTATATGGTGGCGTAGAAGTCGATCTTGGACACAGGCTACACGCGCGAGTCCAAAAAAACCTTAACCTTGAAGAAGATACGGAATTTGAAATCAATTATCAAATATCCGATGAATGTAATTTACAAGCTTTTAAAAATGAACATGGCAATATCGGCGCCCAACTCGAAATGCATCTTAAGTTATAACGCCTTCGCAAAACGAGGATGTCGGGTATTTTTTGGATAAAATATCCGCCAGAAGTCCTGGTAAAGCGACAAGGAATATCGGCTCTTTACTCTGTTTGATTTCGTCCAGCACAAACCATCTTCACTCAGCAACTCTTTTTTCATCATTTGTACTGTGTTTTTGCAACAATAAATAATTCGTCAAGTATAGTTAAAATACCCTAAGAAGTCGTGGAGCTTTTTTGTAGAGGTCAAAGCAAGAATAGTGTATAATATAGTTGGGTAGGTTATCTTATCGTTTGCTCAAGATCAACATCTATTAATCTGATTAATAAAGAAAATATTTAAGTAGTTGTCGCTTATAAAACGCTAATTAGGCTGGAGATATTATGCCATTTAAGATACTTCTCATTATTGCTGCATTTATGGCAGGAATCATTTTTGATTATCTCTATAAAGTAAAAAAATCAAAAATCCGCGATATTTTACATCAAATAACCATAGTCTATCTTTTATTTAAAATCGGTTTTTTTGGGGGGGGAGAGCTTGTATGCCAGCCATTGCAAACAATTTTTTTTCAGAGTGTCGTTGCTATTGTCGCTTCATCACTTTGGACGTTACTTGTTTTAGCCCTGCTTAAGCGGTGGAGTCCCTTTGGGCCAATAACACAAATTTCAATCGCAACTCATTTTGGTTCAGTCAGTGTTGGTACATTTATCGCTGCAATAGCCTTTCTTGATGCTCTTCATATTACTATCGACTCTACCGCAGTTGTTTGGCTTTCAATAATGGAATTTCCTGCCATTGTGATAGGAATGTGGAAGCTGGGAGTTCGTGCTAAAACATTGTTATTAATAGTAAAAGAAAAGTGGGTCTTGGCCGTATTGCCAATATCAATGGTCTTAGGATTATTTTTTGGAAACGCCATGCCGAGCACTATTCAATCTATTATTTTTTGCCAACTGTTCATACCTGTTCTTTTATACTTTTTATTTGAAATGGGCTGTAAAGCTGCAGATAGCTTGTTGAGCCTAAAAAGAGATATCGGGGCAGTATTTTTAACTGGAATTACCGTGCCAATTCTAGGAGGAATTTTTGGTTCTTCGGTCGGTTATTGGATGGGTTGTAATATGGGTGGCATGTTTATTATGGCAATTTTAATGGCATCGGCTTCTTATGTGCTCGCGCCATTATGTATGTATGAAGTCCTTAA
>CAYPXP010000039.1:0-8063 GCA_964414965.1 uncultured Pseudomonadota bacterium | reverse complement strand
TGAATATAAAAAAAGTTGTCATTCCAGCAGCCGGACTAGGAACACGCTGGGCGCCATGGTCAAAATCGGTACCAAAAGAGCTGTTGCCACTTGGTAACACGCCAACAATAGAGTGTGTCGTTAAAGAAGCAATTGAAGCTGGCTGTTCTGATATGGTCATAATTGCCGGTGCTCGTAAACATGCCATTATCGATTATTTTGAAAAATCTAATCTTCCTGCAACATTTACCTATATTCCTCAGCCTGATCCTAAGGGCCTTGCTCATGCTATTTCAATGGCAGAACCAATTGTAAAAGAAGATTTTTTTGCAGTAATGTTACCTGACGAACTTTTTTTTGGTGAATCAACACTCAAGCAGTTAATGGAAGTTGCTCAAAGAGAACAGGCAAGCGTAGTCGCCGTAATTGAAGTTCCATGGGAAAAAGTCTCTTCATATGGTGTGATAACGATAAAAAAACAACTAAATGATCGGCTCTTTGAGATAACCGGCGTTATGGAAAAACCGAAACGAGAAGAGGCGCCATCAAATCTGATTCTTCCTGGCCGTTATATTTTATCTTCAACGATTTTTCAATCATTCAAAACAATCGGCCTCAGTATTCGTGGTGAATTTGAATTAACTGATGCTATTACCGACTTGGTAGATCGTGGTGAACGAGTATTAGCCTATAAAGTTGAAGGAATTCGTCATGACGTTGGCAATCCGTTAGGCTGGATGAAAGCACTGATCTCATCTTCGTTGGATTCGAAACAGTATGAAGCTGAATTGAAAGATTTTATTATGGCAGAGTTTATTCGTCGTTATGGAAACACCTTAATTAATCCCATTAAAAACGAAATTGAAAAGCAGTTGATTTAAGAACTATTTTTACAGACTAAGCCAAATAATAGAGCGGATTAACTTGTCTTCCATTTTGGTGAACTTCAAAGTGAAGATGTGAAGCATCTGTTCCATTGCCACGAACATTACCCGTTGCACCAACGGTGCCGATAGTTTGACCACGCTGAATCAATTGGCCAGCTGATACCTTAATACGATCTAGGTGAGCATAACGTGTCTTGTAAGCATGATTATGTAACAATAACACGGTCTTGCCATAACCATTACCCATTCCTGCTTCTATAACTTTGCCATTTGCGGCAGCTTTAATTGGTGTTCCTTTTAATGCCGCTAAATCAAGACCAAAATGAACACTCCATCGCCCTGTTTCCATCTTACGACGCCCAAAAAATGAACTTATCCAAAATTTATCTTTATCAAGAGGCCAAGACAAAAAGCGATTGCGTTGTTGCTCTTTTTTTTGTCGAATTACTTTACGAATCTTTTTCGGTTGTTCTTCAGGAACCGGCTTACTAAATGAACGATAAAGTTCCTCGAGATCTTCAACATCGATACTTGAATCTTTTTGTTTCAAATAGGTAAGCAACGCCTGTTTTAACTGTTCTTTTTCTTTATCAGAAGCACTAAAGGGATCGCCATGCACTACCACGTCAGCAATAACTTGCTTTAAAACAACAATATGTTCTTCATACTTATTTTTTGCTTCTTGCAATGTCTGTACCTGTTCCATAAAAAATTGGTATTGCCACCATAATAGGCCGGCAATGACGACAGTACACAAACAACATACAATCCATAACTGTTTTATCATGATACGAGTAACCAACCCTGTTTTTGATTATCTTTCAAACAAATCCAATGATCATCATAGCGCGAAATATAACAAACGGTATCTTTTGCAAATTCTCCCACTTGATGATAATGCATACTTGGTCCTCCATAAAGCAGCGTTGGTTTCATTACTCTCACCCAACATAATGAATGTGCATAATAATACCATGCCAAAAGGAGCGCAGCAATAATACTAGCTAGACATGAAACTACAAACCAATTATTTTTACGTAAAAAATAGAAAATCGCGGTAAAACCAAAAATGGCAAGTGCCCCTATCTGAAACCAAAATAACGGCAATCCTAATAAAAATGCTGAATAACAGATCATAAACGACCTCGTACCAATTGCATCCAAAATGTCGTCTCTTCGTAAATCAAATGTGCATTCTTCTGTTTATTGTATTCGAATGAATTTTGCTCTAACATGCGAACATATAAACGCCATTTTAAATGTAAATCTTCCTCAAGAATATTTTCCCCTAAAACGACCAATTCTTTCTCTCGTTGCGATTGATGTAGGCGCTCGATAAATAATTCGATCCATCCATCATAAATTAATTGCGCATTTGCCTGAACATACGCTTGTCTAATCCTTCGTGAAAAACGACGATAAGTTACTATTTTTTCAATCACTGGACGATAAAGTGAAAAAAGATACGATCCAAGCATAACCATCAATACTATCATTAAAAACAAGGCAACCGGATATTGAGGCAAAATAGGCCATACAAAAACAGCGTTCTCCTGAGCTCTATCAATAAAATCTTCTATTGATGGTCTGTCTGAACGTAAACCAGCTACTCCTGGAACAACTTGAATAGATAACGAATTAGTTCTTAATAACCGATATTCTTCTTTTACTGGATCAAAAAATGACAATTCTTGAGCCGGAATCGTGACTTTTCCAGGCTGCAATAGCTGTAAAACCCATTCTTTTTGAATAGTGAATTGCCCAAAATGGTCTTCATGAGCTGTTATGCTACTTTTAGATTCATACGCTCGAATATTTTTAGGCAAATGTCGTAACTCAAGTGGCAACGTAGCTAGATCACCAGTTCCGGTTAGGGTCATCGTATACGTAATTCCTTTGGACTGTTCAACCTTTTTTTTATCAATGTGTGCAGAAAAATTATTGAACGTTCCTACACCAGCAATCTCTTTTGATGAACTCGGCAACGACTTTATAAACAGTGATAATGGCTTTGAAACGAGCGTAAATTTCTCAACTTCTGGGCCAAAAAACGAACGAAAATGACTAAAAAAACTCTGTTGACCTTCTGCTCGTTCACGTTCACCACGTGCGCTTAAACTAGGAATTACTAATGAACCACTCTCCTGTGGATACAATGCAAAACGATATACAATAGCCTTCCATGATCGCCCTGCATACTCAAAATCATCTTGCTCAGGCTTATCAATCTGACGAGCAGCAAACTGACTTAATGAAAACTGATCCAAGGCAAAGTGTAAGACAGATTTTTTAAAACAGAGACGAACCGTCATCAATAATTGTTCACCAATATATGCCTGATTTTTATTGATCGTTATATGCATAAATGGATCTTCAATACCATCTTGAGCCGCTGCTGACTGCTCAGCACAAGGAACAACCTTTCCCGCAACAGCGTTTGATTGAATGAGATTGTTTCCCACTTCGTAATATGCAGGACCTAAGACAAATTGACCGACATGATCAAATCGCCCTTTGTAAACATAACGCCTTTGAATCGTCTGAACGCCGTTAATAATCGAAATGTTCGTGGTTGTTGGATATCGCTCAGCAACATCAAGCTTCTTCAAATGTTCAATAATTGGTTCACCCAAATCTTGCTCGCCACCATGAACGGTAACATTAATCAAAAAAGGAACACCTTGTTCAACGTTCTTGATAGCGGCACCCTCCATATCGGAAAGCTGTAGCGAAATATCTAAACCACTGAGCGAATAAATAAATGAAAGCAGAAACAAAAGTGTCGTTATGTTTTTTTGTTTACCAATCATGATCGCCCTCCGTCTCATTATCCTTTTGACCAGCAAGTGCTTGCATATACAGTTTTTGTCCCTCTTTTTCGAGTTCACCGGCCTGTTGCAAAATCGCCGTCATCTGCTTATCTAACTGTACTTTTTTGCCAGATGCTTTATCTTTTTGTTCTGAAGAAGTCTCTTTGCTTTCAGAAGGTTGATTATGTTGCTGTTGTTCTTGATTATCTCCCTGTTGTTGTTCGGGCCGATCTTTTTTATCTTGCGATTCACCCTCTCGCTCCTGTTCAGACTTTTGTTGGTCGGGACGACGCTGTTGATTCTTGTCCCGTTGCTCATTCCCCTCTTTCTCTTGTTCGGACTTATTGCGATCATCTTTACCTTGCTCTTGCTTGCCCTGATCTTTTTTATCTTGCGATTGATCATTTTTTGATTGATCTTGTTGCTGATCTTTATTTTGTGAATTTTTTTGTTGATCATTTTGCTGGTTTTCTTGGTCCTGCTGCTGATCATCGCCCTGTTGCTGATCTTTATCTTTTTGATCTTGATTCTTATTTTGATCTTGCTTGTCCTGCTGCTCTTGTTCTTCTAACAGCTTCTTTAAAATCTCAATATTATATTTCGCACGTTCATGATCTTTGTGCAATTTAATAACTTCTTCAAATGATCTCAGCGCTTCTTTATATTTTTTCATCTGTGCTTGAGAACAACCATAATTAAAATAAATTTCTTCTGATTCTTGAACTTCAAGATCAGGACGTAGAACTAATTGCTGATAGTACCGTTCAGCTTCACTAAACTTTTTATGTTCATAGAGACAATCAGCGACACCTCGAAGCGCTGTTTTAGAATATGGATCATCTACCAACATTTTTTCATAACAAAGACGTTCTTGATTATCTGGTAAAGGTTGCGGTGCTACTTCAGCGCTATAAAGGTGGTTTGCCAACAGCATAATCAATAATAATTGTCTTTTTATCATAATAGCCACTCAATCAAAAAGCATAAAAAGCTCACTAACAAAAACCATGGATACTGTTCTTGTAATGATGACATATGCTGCGTCCCTTGTCGCTCTTTTTCAAACTGTTCAATCTTACGCAAAATATCACCAACTTGTCCCTGATCATCACGCAAAAAAACAACAGCTCCTCCTGTCGAAAGAGCTAATGATCGCAACGCATCTTCATGTAACTGCGAAATAACTACCTGTTGTTTCTTATCTTTAACATAGCCCGTTCGCTTGCCATGTTCATCATATAACGGAATAGGAGCTCCCTCTTGAGTCCCTATGCCAATAACCAAAATAGTTAAGCCTAATTCTTTCGCTTTTCCTTTTAATAACTCTAATGATGAGGAAAAATCTTCACCATCAGTTACCAATATTAAAAGTTTGCTTTTGCGATCAGGAACCCGATTACACTGATCAATAGCTAATTGAATTGGCTGATCAAGCATCGTAGTGCCACTTCCCACATTCGTATGATTAAGCTGATCTAAGAAAAGCTCAACAAGTTCCTTATCCTGCGTTAACGGACAATAGACACGCGCTTTTTCAGAAAAAAGCATCAACCCAATACGATCGGTCTCTAATTTTTTTATCAGCTGTTTTAACGCATTTTTTGCACAAGTTAGACGGTCGGGCTTAACATCTTGAGTTAACATACTACGCGAAATATCAATAGCAATAAAAAGGTCCCGCCCCTGCTGCTCAACCATTTCATCAATCGTTCCCCATTTAGGATGTAATAACGCAATAAAAAGAAATAGAACACCAATAGAAGCCAAAAACGCTTTAATAATATTACCCGTTGAACTAAAGTAGCGCAGTAATTTGCCATGTTTATTTAATATTCGTGCCACCTTGTTACGTGATAGATATTTCCACCAAATCAGAACAATAAGTACCCCTGCCAAAATAAGCCACCACGTATTATGAAGACTTCCCCAATTAATCATAATGTTTTCCATACAAAAAGAGCTAAAACTAAATCCAACGTTACTAACAGTATAATAAACCACAAAAAAGGAACAAAAATATCATAATACCGCGCATACAAGTTAACCGGCATTTGTCGTCTCTCAAGCTTATCGATAGCCTGATAAATAGCTCTCATCTCTTGCGCATTGCGTGCCCGATAAAAGGAGCCACCGGTCTGTTCTGCAATGTGTTGTAATAACGGTTCATTTAACTGAACACCTTCTGACATCAACATGCCATGTGGACCCGTCGAATAACCACCCCGCTCACTACCAACGCCAATCGTATAAATCTTAACACCCATCTTCTGAGCAATCGCTAACGGCACATGAATCGGGGCATCATTCATACTTGGCTGGCCATCGGTTAAAACAATCATGATTTTACTTGGTGACTGCGTCAGCTTTAAGCGATTTAACGCTATTAACATGCCATGAGAAAGCAACGTACTTCGTTCATCAACCATAGTACCCAAACCAAGTTGATTAATGATCTCTCTCAAAACCGCTTTATCATGAGTCAATGGACAAGCTGATAAAGCACCATTAGCAAAAACGACCAAGCCTAATGCGTCAGTTTCACGCTGATCAATAAAGCGCAATACCTCTTTTTTTGCAATCTCAATTCGTGGGCGACGGTCTTTAAGATCATCAAAACAGATCATACTGCCTGAAACATCCAGGACCAACATAATATCGATGCCTTCTACATTGATTTGGCTTCGACGATCTGGTAACTGCGGCTTAGCGATCAAAAAAAGCAATAGCCCCAAAATAATTATTTTTAACAAAAAGAAGATCACCTTGAAATAGGGAACAACCTGTACGCCAGACTTAGCTATGTAACCAGCTAATGAATAGTTATAAACAACATTTTTATAATAAAAATAACGATAGACAACCGCTACTAACAGTAGAGGAATTAACCAATAAAAGAACCAATAATAGGCAAATCGCACCATAGTAACTACCAATCAGAATTAATACGCAACTTTTTACTCCAAAATAATACTAAATTTTTTTCGATTTGGGGAGTTATTCATCTTGAGGCATCATATTCCTATTACTTCAAAAACAAGTGCTGAACCTCTTTTATCTTTACTCAATTAATAAAGACAAACTTTAATTGTATATAAATCAATTTAGTGTTAAACTGATTATAGTTTAATTTTAACGAAAGGGCCCCGACTAATATAAACTAATTTTAAAAATGAAAAATCGTATAGTTTAATTATTTTATTGAGATTTGAATGAATATTTATGTAGGAAATCTTCCTCGCACTGCGACCGAAGAAACTTTAAGAATGATTTTTGAAAACCATGGTTCCGTAGATTCAGTTCGTATTATGCTTGACAAATTCACAAACGAACCTCGCGGATTTGCTTTTGTAACTATGGAAAATGATGATGAAGCTACTAAAGCTATTGAGGCCCTTAATGATTATGTTCTCGAAGGACGTAATTTAAAAGTTAGCGAAGCTCGCCCACCAGAAAACCGCAATCGCGCTCCTCGCTCAGGCGGATTCAACCGTGGTCCACGTCGTGAAGGTGGATTCGGTGGTAGCCGTGGCGGCAGCAGCAGCCGTGGTGGATTTGGCGGTAAAGATCGCTATTAATTCTTATCACTAGATTATAAAAAAAGCCCCGATTCGTTCGGGGCTTTTTCATTTGATATATTTTCTTAATTCAACGTAAACTCGATCTAAAAACGCAACAAAACGTGGGTTCGATAAATACTCATAGCTGATAAGTGTTCATATTAAAACAGTCTTTCAACAGAGAGCTAACAATAAAAACTTAAAGTGAAACGTTAAATACTATATGATCAACGAACTTCTTCTTTGATTTTTGATACATTTTATAAATGTTTACTTTAAAATAACGTTTAAATTGATCACGATTTACAAACATCAACTTCGTAACCTTTTCACCAGGCCACAAGGTAACTTCATGTAAAATTTTATGAGCTAAATCGATAGCAAACTTATTATTACCATGTGCCGCGGCTCTTGAAGCCAATTCACCACTTAAAAGTGCCGTATCAGCAACCAAGAGATGCCCTAACGCATCTGACGCGTTCCCTCGAAACGCATCTACAGAACCAGCGATTGCTGAACCTATAGCCACCGCACCTGCTATCGCACGTGGTGCCATAACAGAACGTGATAAACGATCATAAACTTCATCATAATTTAATAAAGGCAGTGAAACGTTGCGATTTTTCATCGTTATAGACAACGAAGAGCTATTTTTAATCGTAATCAAAAATGGAACAAGCGCTTTAGGAATAACTTTACCATCAAAGCAATTTCTTGCGGCTTCTCGGTTAAGTTTTGTTATTCGAACCGTTACATCACTTACTGTATTTTGATAACGAGCCTCATTTTTATGCAATGATTGCAGCGGCCTCATGCGATAACCACAACCA
>CAYPXP010000038.1:0-8670 GCA_964414965.1 uncultured Pseudomonadota bacterium | reverse complement strand
TAATAAATTAATTAATGCATGACCTGATTCATGGTAAGAGGTAACGTTAAGCTCTGCTTTTGTTTGTTTAATTGTTGATTGTTTTTTACCTAAAAGTGCCCTGTCGCGTGCTTCTTCGAAATCTTCCATCATAATAACATCACGGTTATTATTAATTGAATTAAGAGCAGCCTCATTTGCTATATTAGCCAATTGTGCACCAGAAATCCAGGCGTTGCACGAGCAACTCGATTAAGATCAACTGACGGATCTAATTGTTTATTCTTCGTATGTACCTTAAGAATCGCTTCACGAACCTCAACTGATGGATATGGAATATGAACTTGACGATCAAACCTTCCCGGACGCATCAAAGCTGAATCTAGCATATCGGGACGATTAGTTGCCCCGACAACAATAACCGGTTTTTCGCTCGTTTCAAAGCCATCCATTTCAGTTAATAATTGGTTCAATGTTTGCGCATATTCACTCGTTCCACCATCACCCGTATGTCGACGAGCACCAACTGAATCAATTTCATCAATAAAAATTATACATGGCGCATGTTTTTTTGCATTAGCAAATAACTCTCGAACACGAGCAGCACCAACACCAACATATTGTTCAATAAATTCAGCACCACTGGCACTAAAGAATGGACAATTAACTTCACCTGCCATAGCTTTTGCCAACAAAGTTTTGCCATTTCCTGGCTCACCTGAAAGCAATACACCATGAGGAATCTTAGCCCCAATACGTTTAAACTTTTCTGGATTCTTGAGGTATTCAAGAATATCCTTAAGCTCTTCTTTTGCTTCTGGTAAACCAGCAACATCAGAAAACTTTGTCTTAATTTGCAACGGCATAAAAAGACGCGCTTGGCCACCACCTTTTGGTAAAAGTGATGGTGAATGCTGAGTGGTCTCTTTTGCCTGTTGAATCTTTTTCATAGCGATTAAAAGATCTTCTTGTTCTAACGATGATCTACGTGCCTTTGAAGCATTAATCGCCGCAAAGTTAACTAAATTAGAAAGATCAGCACCAGAAAAACCTGATGTATCAATAGCAACTTGATGAAGATCAGCTGTTTCACCAAATCTTTTATTTTTCCCATGAATACGTAAAATATCTTCACGTTCTTTTAATCCTGGGTAAGGAATCTCAATTTGATAATCAAATCTACCAGGACGCAATAATGCTTTATCTAAAACTTCAGGGATATTAGTCGCTGCCATAATAATAACCGGCGGCTTATTAGTATCAAATCCATCAAGTTCAGTTAATAACTGATTTAAGGTCTGTTCACGTTCATCATGACCGCCGCCTAAACCGCTTCCACGATGACGGCCAATGGCATCAATTTCATCGATAAAAATGATACATGGCGCGCTTTTACGAGCCTGTTCAAACAGATCTCGAACACGAGCAGCACCAACACCAACAAAAACTTCTATAAAATCTGATCCCGTAATACTGAAGAATGGAACGCCTGCTTCACCAGCAACGGCTCGAGCCAACAATGTTTTACCATTACCTGGTTCACCAACAATCAGTATACCTCGAGGTACTTTGGCTCCAATCTTTTGGTACTTTTCAGGATTTTTAAGAAAATCTATAATATCAATTAAAGCTTCTTTAGCATCGTCAGCGCCAGCAACATCGACAAAACGTTCTTTAACCATTGATGGCAAATTCAATTTTGCTCGGCTTTTGCCAAAACCAAAGATTCCTGAACCTGGACTATTTTGTGAGCCACCACCTGAACCTTTGAACATACGGTAAAAGAAATATAAACCAAATAAAATTGATAATAAAAACAACATATTAAGAATTGAGGATATAATGCCTAAAGAACTGGTATTGTTTATTACCTCGCACTTTACTTTATGTTGACGTAAATTATTAATAAAATTGCTGTCAATCTTCGGAATACGTGCTTGAAACTCTTGACCATCCTCCTTCAAATTACCCCAAACCTCTTGCCCCGAAGCTTTAACAGAAGTAATTTTACCTTGTTCAACATAGTCAAAAAAATCGGTCGTTGACAAATGGACTACGTTGTTTGATACCTTGGTCAAGGTTGATAGCAATACAATGCCAAAGACGAAAATAGCACCAAAGATAAGCAATCCTTTGGCTCCGCCCCCGCCATTAAAAATATTCTTCTTATTTTTCATAAATTTTTTCATAATACACCTACTCTAATATTCAAGAAACGCACATAAGACTTTTCGTTAAATTTACTATTAGTATAATAAAGTTTAAAACTTTTGTCGAGATTTGTAATTATTATAGCACAAATCTCACAAATTATGCACTTTTTACGTAAGAAAAGGGCACTTTTAAACGTCCTGACCAAGATGGATAAGCCCATTGCTCATTACGTGGCGTTAAATAGCGCATTACTAAGGTATTAACATCCAAGAGACCTATGCGACTATCATCGCCCTGTTCAACAGAGCAGGTAATGTAATTGCCACAGGGAGACCATGAACACTCATCTTTATGACCAGCCCCCTTAGTTAATTGTCGTTCTTCCTGAGAATCTAGATCATAACTAAAAAGCTGATAGATGCCATTAACCTTTTTACAAAAAGATATTTGGTGAGCAACCGGATTAACCGCAGGACATAGTGCACTTCCAACAGAAAGCCATTGAATCTTTTTCGCCTTTAGGTCCAAAACTCCTAATTTAGGTCTATTGTTCACATCAATGTAACAAAAAACTATCTTATCTTCAGTCAAAAATGAAGGTGATATAAAATCACCCATCTCACGGGTTAACCGAACAAATCTACCTTTATGATCTTCTTGATCATAAATATATTCATATAATTGCGTATGTTGACTACTTGAAAGAGCAAGCACTACCCGCCCTTTAGATGATATGGCTGGCGTCATATTCTGCCCCTCAAAACTCGTGATAATGCGTGATATATGATTCGAATCAACCGACATTAAACGAACATTCACCAGCGTATGTTGTGAGTAAAAAATAACAGATTTGTGACAATGCCAACGAGGTGCAAAGTTATTTCCTCTTTTAACTATACAGATAGGGCTGAACTTCTCAGCCGATAAAAAGGGATGAATTAAATAAAGATCACGCCCAGGCCGCTTAGACTTGTTTAAACTTTGCTTACTAGCAGCAATTAAAGAAGAAAAAGAGCCCTCTTGACTCGTCAACAAAGGCCAAATCTCTTCAGCAATAATTATCGACCATTGTACATCAGAGAGATTCTTTCGTTTACATTTTTTACCTTTAATTAATTCACCACTCATCAAGTCATACAATCGCCACGTCATATCATGACGATCATCAGAAAAAAAGAGTGCCAAAGGAAATCCTTCATCAGCCAATTTACGTAATTCTTGCTTCTTTTTTGGCTCTTTCATAGTCCGTTGAACTACCTTAAACTGTTGAGTCGCCCCCAATAATGAACTCACGTAATGAGAGACCACTTGTTGAATCTCTGATGCTACTGTTTCATCTAAAACAACAAGCAATGGCATTGCTTGATAATTTTTCGTATCAATAACCAATTCTAATTCATCACAAAATAACCAACCAAAACAGAGTAAGCCAGCTAAAACCTTCTTCATAACATAAACCTTTTAATTAAAAATGAATGCGAATCTTATTATTCCATGCCTGCTGAGGAAGTGAAGCGCCATAAACTGCCATACGCGCTGCCATATCATAAACTAACACTCCTGATGATTGTTCAATCACAATGTCTGAAATAATACCTTTTAAGTCTACCGTAATAAGCACTATAGCTGACTGTTTTGGATGTAAACCGGCAGGCGGATGCCACTGGTGAGTTAACGATTGATGTATTTCTTGATAGAGATGCATTGCCTCAAATTCTTCTTGTCCTATCACAATCGGTTCTTCTTCAGTCAAAGAAACCGTTTCTGACGAAGAAATCTCTGGCTCTGCAACAATTGGCTTTAATACTTGATCAGGGATAACGACGGGCTCTTTTGCGACTACTTCTTTTTTAGGCTCTGGTTTTTTAGGCTCAAGAACCGGCTCAGCTATTTTTTCTTTAATCGGCTCTAGCGGTTTTTTCCCAATATTTTTTTTAACGGGAGCTTTTTTATCCTGTTTAACAAGTTGATTTTTACTTTTAACTGGTGGCTGAACAACTTTTTTGGTTGGCACACGCAGCCGCTGATTCTTCTTTCTTCCTTGACCAACGTTCTGTGCTTGAACCAGTTTTTGCAACTGTCCTGTTCTACGCATATAGGGAATAACCACTATAGGCCGTGAAAAATCCAAGGTAGACATGCGCATATTAATAGTTAAAACCTTTGAACCAGAACGCCAAAGATAACAACCGACTAGCAAAAAATGTATGACAAGAACGATAGACGCCAATTGTAAAACAAAAATTTGACGCTTATTCAATCTTTTGGGTAACCAAAGCGACATGCTGAACCCCATCTATTGCATTAATAACATCAAAAAGCTTGATAATTTTTTCATAACGCAACGATTTATCCGCAAATAAAAAGACCGTGTTATTGGTTTTAGTTACTTTTTGTGCAATTGCCTCTTTAAGCGCTTGCAAATCGTGTTTTTTATTTTTCATCAAATCAAATGTTTTTTCACCAAAATGAGCTATTCCATCAGCGTCCATCTCAACAGTCAAACTTTGATCTTCAACCTTAGTTGTTTGTGATGTTTTGGCATCAGGCAAATCAACCTTAATAGTCATACGCATCATAGGAGCTGTTATCATGAAAATAATAAGCAAGGTCAATGCCGTATCAATCAAAGGTGTTAACGTAATTTTAGGAAACTTTAATGGTTGTCGACGACAACGCAATGAACGATACGCCATCATTTCACCTTTTTATTATCATCAAACAATCTTTGCGAAAGCCAGGTAAAACGATCTGATAAAATTGACAGCTCTTGATCCATCGTACGTAATTGCATATTTAAATAATTGAAGATCATTGAGGCAGGAATAGCAACTAATAATCCAGCAACCGTCGTCGTTAATGCTTGTGCAATACCAGGAGCAATGGCGGTAATATCTGCACTTTGATGTTGACTAATACCCATAAAAGCATTTACTAATCCCCAAACGGTACCGAAAAGACCAAGTAATGGTGCTATATCAACACAAGCACCAATTAATGATACAAAACGCTCTTCACTATACATAATCATATCATGAGTCTGCTGCATCATATGTTCTAAAAGACTCCATTCACGATCACAAAGCTGTTTTTTATTTCCATCAGAAGACAATAACAGTGCTTTTAAATAGGTCAACGCTTTTGATAAAAAATAACCGGGCAACGTATTAGAAAATTTCGATGTAACATGAAGAACATCTTCAAGATTCTCAGCATTCTTCATATACGATATAGCACTTTGCAGTTGTCTTTTTTTGACACGCCACAATATCCATTTATATAGAAAGACCGTCCAACAAAAAACTGACATGCATAAAAGTATCGTTAAAACGATCCAAGTCATCATGTCAGAACTGAGAACAAGCTGCCACAAATTGCTTTGTCCAAAAATACCCATGGATTTATATTCCTTTTTTTTAAAACATCATAATAACTAAAATCATCCTATCATATCTATGAAAAATTAAAAATGCGTTAGCCCTTTTTAATAAGGGTGTGCACATGCCGCCCATGACGTCGAGCATTGCTTAGAGTCGTAAATGATTGGCCACATACTAAACACAAATAAGGACGTTCTCCGCTATGAACACGCATATGGGTTATAACATCATATTTGCGAAATGCCGCATAGGTACAACCAGGATAAGGGCAATACCAATGGCACACCTTTTTATTATCACGCAACTTGAACTCAAAACAATATCTTTTTTGATCAGAATGTTCCATCGCGCGCAAAGAAAAACTCAAAAAAAGAAGTAATGAAAACTTTTTGTTCATATAAAAACCCTTTTATGCTCATCAATCATATTTTGTAAACTTCACGAATAAGCACATTAAAGACTATAAAAATAGAATAAAAGCCAACTTCGAAAAAGAATCAAAATATAACTCTAGTTGGTGGAGCTAACCGGGATCGAACCGGTGGCCTCGTGATTGCGAACCACGCGCTCTACCAGCTGAGCTATAGCCCCTTTAATAGTTTTAAACATTTTCAAAGAAAGAGAGTTAGAGATGAGCTTGAGAAGCTTAACCAACCATAGCTTTACGCACAGGTTGGTGGAGCTAACCGGGTTCGAACCGGTGACCTCATGAATGCCATTCATGCGCTCTACCAACTGAGCTATAGCCCCTCAATATAATGTTAAGTCTACGAATTATGACAAAAAAGTAAAGTTTCTACTCTTTTAACGTCACCTCAGCTATTTAAAAAATGTATTTTTAATTTCAACCTCAACTCGCTAGAAAGGCCGGCTCATTTTTGCTACAGTAAAATCAAATCTTTTTATAGATAAGGAATTATTATGTTATCAAAAATATTTTTTCTTGTTTCGCTCTTTTTTTCACTTCAATCGCTCAATTTTGATTTCAAGCTACAATCTCCCGGCAAAAACAAAAAAACTCTCTTTACGGTCAAAATTACCCTCTCAGCTCATGAATTTGTTTACTATGACAGCCTTAATCTCTCAAGCAATCATCCAGATACCACTATAAATAAATGGGAAATAAACAAACAACCAACAGAAGAATTTGATAAAAAATTAAAAAAAATTAAAAAAATTTTGAAAAAGTCGTTTATTATTTCTGGCACACTTACAAATAAAATAGGAAAAAATACTGACGCCGCGCTTGTTTTATCATACTTAACGAACACCATGGATGCTCCAGCCTACAAATTTTTCAACCTTAACAAAAATCAAGAACCAACTGAAACACCAGTAGAAGAAATAAAAGTTCAACCACACCAGGAAGAGAAAACGCTCGAATCAAAAACCCCAATAACATGCCCCGCACCACATAAACAAAAAAAATCTCTCAGTGATTATCTACAAAACCTTATCGCTCTTACCTCGTCATTTTGGTTGCGATTGTTACTCGTTCTCTTTTTAGGCGTTCTTATGAGCCTAACACCATGCATCTATCCAATGATTCCTATAACCATCGGCCTCTTACAAGCACATGCTAAAAGATCAGTTTGGTACAATATTGGGGTTGCCATCAGTTATACCCTCGGCCTAGCAATAATGTTTGCCATTTTAGGACTCACCGCTGCATTTACCGGAAGTCTCTTCGGCAAATTTATGAGCAAACCTATTGTTGTTGTCGCTATTATTTGCGTATTGCTTTATTTTGCTTTTTCTATGTTTGGACTCTATGAAATACGCTTGCCTCGTTTTTTAATCAGTCAAAAACAACAAACACTTCGACCAACAGGATCATTTATTTCAGCCTTTTTATTTGGTTTTATTAGCGGCACGATTGCCTCTCCATGCTTGACTCCCGGACTTGCCTTCTTACTTACATTCATTGCACACCAAGCAAATCATTTTGTTGGCTTTGCGCTTATGTTTGCCTTTGGCGTTGGTATGAGTATTCCGCTTATGTTAATCGGCACCTTTTCTACCGTACTTAAATTTGCGCCACAAACAGGAACCTGGATGCTTGAGATTAAGAAAATTTTTGGCATTATCCTGATTGCTCTTGCCTTTTATTATCTCAGCAATATTGTATCACTCACCTTCTTATTATGGGTTCTTGCAACTACCTTATTAGGGTTTGGCACCTATTATTTGCTCACCTTTTGCTATTATACTCATCATTTTATGCGATACTCAGCGTTAACGCTCTCTATCGGCTTATTGCTGGGTGCTGGCGCCTTATATTTTGCGGCTATTCAAAAAACACTCAATCCTCCTCAACCACGGCAATTGATCGCGTGGCAAACCAATTATTCTAAAGCCATCGAATGTGCAAAAAACACAAAACAATATGTCGTAGTTGACTTTGGCGCACCTTATTGCTCAATCTGTAAAGCTATTGATCATTGTATTTTTAATGATCCTTTAATTGGTTCGATTATCAATAAAATGGTCCCCGTTCAAATTGATGCTTCCAATTCACCAGAATATGAAGCTTTAGCAAAAAAATATGCACTATTTGGGATTCCTACCATTCTCATTATTAAACCTCAAGAAGAAAAAGTTATACACAGATGGGGTGCAGAACTTTATTCTATGACCAAAGAAGAGATCAGCGCCAACTTGAACAAACTTCTCGCAGAAAAATAAAAACAAATACTAAGAAAAGTAATATACCACCGATCTTGTCGGTAGCTTTAAAAATGGAAAACCGCTAACAACAATGTCGTTAGCCTTCTCTCTATAAGTCGTATGGTACGGGACGCTTTGCTCCTCACCACGACTATCCATTACCCACATCTTTAGAAAGAAATAAAACAAACATAAGATGCTATTTATATAAATCCGTTCGCCCAGAGGAACGAGCACAGCGAGTGTCTCGTCGGGTGCGAACTCAGTTAAATTTTTGTTTTTTTTGAAAAGAGCTGCAATTTTAGTCCAGCCACTGATAAGAACTTCCAGAATAAAAGGTTTTTGCATAAACTAATCGAAAGGAAAACCATTTACTCATATAATCAGAATAAAAACTTAGCTTATAGATAAACTATCATGAAAATTTTGTGTTCGCACCCGACGAGACACTCGCTACGCTCGTTCCTCTGGGCGAACGGATATTATTTAT